>JBEULO010000099.1:0-3134 GCA_041287225.1 Thermoproteus sp. | reverse complement strand
TGTGTCCCAGCAGGGCAAGAGGCTCGCCGTATATAAGAAAATACTACAGGACAATGTGAAGAGGTGGATGATCAAAGAGTTTCTGGAGTATAAGCTGGCCAGGCTCGGCTATGTCGACTCGGAGATCTTGAAGACGCCTCTAGGTACGAGAATAGTGATATACGCCGAGAGGCCGAGCAGGATAATTGGGAAGAAGGGAGCAGTGGTGAAGGAGCTCAGCCAGATACTCAGCTCTAAGCTCGGCGTGGACAACCCGCAAATAGACGTAATAGATATATCTAAAGTCGACGTGCCGGAGATGTTCCCCAAAGTCGTGGCGTATAGGATAGCAAACGCCATGGCGAAAGGCATAAGGTTCAGGAGGGTTGCGTTCGTCGCGATAAGACAAGTTACTGAGGCCGGAGCTAGAGGTTTCGAGCTCGTAATTAGCGGTAAGTTGTCCACAGAGAGGGCCAAGTTCGAGAAGTATAAGGTGGGGAAGGTCTATAAGACGGGCCACGACGCCGTAAAAACGGTGAGGAGGACTGCAGTACATGTGCTCTTAAAGCCCGGCATCTACGGAATTAGGATAGCCATAGCTCCGGCCAACGCGAGATTTGCCGACGACTATAAATTGAAGCCTCCTGTGAGGCAAGAGGCTCAAAGCCAGTAATATTTAAAATGAGGGGCCAAATGGGAGGCCATGTCCTCAGCGCCTAAGAAGCTCAACGCAAAGACCTTAAGGCAGATGAGTAGGGAGGATAGGCTGAAGTTGTTGGATCAACTGAGGGCTGAATACATCAAGTTACAGACGCAAAGGGCTAGAGGCATAGTCGAGAACTCGGGCAGAATTAGACACATAAGAAGGGCCATAGCCAGAATTTTGACGATTGAACGGGAGGAGTCCGCCAAGTGAGTTGCCACGATATTCTAGGCAAGAGAGTAAGGGTAATCAACTGTAGCCATCTGGCCGAGGGAGTCGTGGTCGGCGAGAGCAAAAACGCCGTTTATATACTTAAAGGCGACCGTATCGCCATCGTGCCGAAGGACCCGTGCTACTTTTTGGACCTAGACTCGTTGCGACTAATAAGGGGAACTTACCTAATAGGTTATCGCGACGTGAGGCTACTAAGCAGAAGATGTCTATCTCTTAGCGGCAAGAGAAAGCGCAAGTAGTTCAGCCTCGAAGTCGCCAGGCGCCGATAGGATAACGCCCTTTGCGTAGGACTCAAGGCCCTCCATAAATGCTCTTAATGACTCCAACGTGATAGCAGGTTGGCGCAATCTGCTTATAAGCTCGGCGTTTTTCTCTGTCCTTATTAGGAGATACGGATACGCCTCGAGGCCGGCCAACTCCTCCAGCCGGCTCGGCCTCTCTAAATTCAGGACGAGGTAGAAATCCGCGCCAATCTTTATCCTCTCTGCGTAGTTCCTCTTCATGCTTAAAAGCACGCCCACCTTAAAGCCGTATTCTCGAGCGATAACGACGGCGGCTTCTGTATTTAAATGGTCTACTGGCTGTCCGACCTCGGGGGGATCGCCCATGAGGAGCACCACGCGTTCTAGTTCAAACAGCTTGGCCGCGCCTAATATTGATCGATAAGCCAGTAGGTTCAAGTCCCTCAGCCTGATGTGGGCTATGGGATCCAGCCCGCTCTCCTTTGCGATATATGCGACGGCCACTGCATGTGCAGACGGTCGCCCTCCAGGCGAGTCGGGGATGTCTACGAGGTTGGTGTAGTCGGAAATCGCCTTTGCTCTCCTCATCACGACAGTCCTAGAGGTAGATGGAAGTAGTTCAGCTATGATTTTCATTAGGGCAAGATGAGCGGCGTAAATAGGCGCCCTCTCCCCTCGTAGAACTTGCTGAGCGTCTCGTAGAACGTAAGGCGGAGCGATTGTACTAAAGACATAAAGCCCTCTCCGACCGCTATAAGCGCGTTGAAGAAGACGGCAACCGCTATGGCGCCGGCGATGTTCCCCGCGTAATACATGGAGAGGGCCCATCCCATGGTCAGTTTTGTGAATATGCCGTGCATTAATATCAGTATCATTAAACGCGCAAAACTAGGCACATTTGCAAGCCCTCCGAAGATGCCCTCAACAAGCCCCACTGCCATCTCCATGCCTATCGGCGGCTTTTCTTCGTATCTGCGGTACTTAGCCATAAGCGCAACAGCCCCAATTATAAGTGAAACTATCGCCGCTACTAGTATATAGATCCAAGGCAGATCGACCAATTGCGCCATCCCGGCCGGCATGGGTAGTACCGACTTGAGAAGGCCGAAGACTATCATGCCCGCCGAGATATAAATCAACAATATGGGGAACCCCAGCCCCACCGCTAGATCTCCTTCGCCTCTCAGCGCGAAATTGGCGACCTTCAGAGAGAACGAGCCGGCCATGACTATATATCCGAAGAGCATCGCGGCGAATAGGTCTGCGAATATTCCCTCTATTTCGACAGCAGTGCCCATCTGCGGCCCCACTACGGGCTGGAACATATGGACCAACCCATCCCAACCCAATGACGATAAGGGAAGCCCGAAGAACTCGCCGTACACGACGCCGCCAAAGAACATAGAGAAGACGCCCGTCACAATCCATATCACTCCCCAATCCTTATATCTACCTCCAAAAAGTTTTGTATATAATAACAGGCCTAGTACCAACAACAATAAGCCGTGACCCAAATCGCCAAACATCCAGCCGAAAAATATGGGGAACAAAATCGACACCAAGGCCGACGGGCTTATCTCTGTGGCGCTAGGAACGCCATACATATATGCAATTTTATTTACAAATTGTTTTATTGGGGCCGGGAATTTCTCTAAGGTTGGTCTTCTCTCAGCAGGCACATCATCGAAGTATTTATATCGTATATTCCTAATTATATCCAGCTTCACAGCCAACGCCCTGATTAGATCTGCAAGCGCGTCGTCGACAAGGCCTACGTCCTTCTCCCTAACGTAGAATATCACAGTGCCGACATCTCTATGTGAGCTCCAGTTTTCGTCGCCATACACGGAATATTCCCTATAGAGTCGCCTCAAGCTCTCAAGCTCACGTTCTCTACTCTCCAAAGACTTCTTGACCGAGTTCAAGGTCTCTCCGACTACTCTAAGAGAAGAAGGCACGTCCTCTAGGTACTGGCT
>JBEULO010000098.1:0-25168 GCA_041287225.1 Thermoproteus sp. | reverse complement strand
TTTGATCTGCCTCTTCCACTCTATGTGGCTTATATCGGTGTCTACGCTCAGACCTAGGAGCTCGACGCCCCTCTTTTTGAACTCGTCGTACTTCTTGGCGAATTCTATGAACTCAGTGGTACATACCGGCGTGAAGTCTCCTGGGTGGCTGAAGAGCAACAGCCACTTGCCCTTGTAGTCCTTGAAGCACTTCCTCCCCATATCGGTGTTGAAGCACAGATCTTCCGGTATCTGCATCCCCAGATAGGGACCTTTTATTTCGACCATGCCGATACGTTCTATTGGTGTTTATAAATGTTTCTTTTCCGAAACAATTTCGGAAAAATTACGGCGACCGGAATTACCACGTAGAGGGATATCGGGATCCTATAGAGGCGGGCACTACATAACGTCTGGACTCCGCCCATCTCCGCCTCATAACGCCCGAGCGGACCTGCAAGCGCGAAGGACCGCCTCTGGCCGCAGGACATGACGGCGAGGGACAACGGGCTGGGGAGGCCCAACAAGTCGCGGGCGGTTCCGTTATATATAGCAGTATATACCACCGACAGATCTAGGGGACCCTCGACGGCCATCTGTCGGAACTCGACCCCCCTCAGCAGTAGGGCCTCCCCCAAATAGGCGACCGAGCCGCTTCTGAAGGAAAAGTCGCCCGCCCTTATCGTCGTGCCGTTTTTTGCCCATATGGCCTCCACGCCGATGGGCGTCCCCAACCGGACTAAGTACTCCACTCCATACTGCGGCCTTAAGGCCAGCGGCCTAGACGCGGTGAAATTGAGCAGAGGCGCCGCCGGGACGTACCTCACAAGCCCCTCTCGTATTTCGGGCAGCCTCAACGTCGTGGGCCCGGCGGCCCAGAGGAAGTAAGTGCCGTTTGGGAGGAAGAGCTCTACAAGTTGCCGCAACGTCCCGCCGCATAGAGCCGACCCGTTGAGGAAATATATACAGGGCGGCTCGCCCTTGATCTGCTCCACGCTGGGGCGCCCGGCGCCCAAGACCCCCGACGGGTCCATATGGGCGATAATGGACTCCTTGGTGGACGACCCCACGCTCCACAAGGCCGGAGGCTCCGCGAAGGCCGTGCCGTTCCAGACGTATAGGGACAACGAGATGCGGCCGCCTAGGGCCTTCGCCACGGGCGCATCTGCCCCGTATCCGCCTACCACCAGCTCCAAGTCCACGGGGAGCCCCCTTGCGTTGAACTGCGGCAGTACGACCACGCGGGCGGCGCCGGGGAGCTCGACCGCGTCGATCAGATCGCCATTGACGTAGAACTCCACGCGGCTTCCCGACGCCTTTATTTCGAGACAAGCCGAGCCCAAATTGGGCAGAGGCCTCAGGTAGTAGTAATACTGGTCGGGCCCCAGGGAGGCGACGGCGCCGAGGCCCCCCAGCCCCCTCAAAGTCGACGTTGAGGCCGTCATGTTCCAGAGGTTGTCGAGAAATTCGAACTCGCCTCCTCGATACCTCACCAACGCCTGCGCCCAGTAGAGGCCTCCCCGGGCCTCTATATATGCGTTCAGCTGGACCGAATAGGCCTGGACCTCGCCCAGCGGTGTGTAGCTGACGGCCGTGAAGTTCTCCAGCGAGAAGCATCCCATAACTGCATCTCCGCTGTAGGGCACGGGGAGCAAAAAGCCGTAGGCCTCCTCGAAGCCGTAGTAGGCCAGACCTGTCGGCGCGGCGGGACCCCACGGCGTGTCCCTAACGGCTATCCTCTCAGCGACAAGACCTGCGTTCATACACAGCGTTATGTCAAGAGGGCTGGAGCTCCTGTAGCTTCCAGACCCGGCCATAAGCACGGCTGCGCCGGAGCCGGACAGATAGGCGACGGGCGTCCCGTCGGCGTTGTATATGACGGCGGGTCGCGTCCATACGGCGTAGACGGCTCCGCCCCCAAACGAGGTGCCCATATACGATATACATTGGGCATATGCAGTTAGGGCTAGAAACACGAGGAAAAAGAGGGCCCTCACAGGGGGAGAAAAAGAAGAGGTTTTTACAGTTGCCAGCGCCGCGCTAGCTGGACTCCGCCTGCGAGCCGCTTGATGGGGGCTGTCCGGCTTGTGGTTGGGCGCCGCGCCAGCTGAACACCAGATATATGCCGCCCAGCAATATTAGGTTAAATGCGATGAACATGACCAGGGAGAAGTCTAGAAGCCAGGGCTGTGCCGCTATTAGTTGTACCAGCGAGTTTATAGACGGCGTAATTAACGCGGATACCTTTAAGGTATCGGCGACTTTGAGGGCGAAATCCACGCCGTAGGCTTGTATTAAGGCTGTCGCTACGGGCGGGGAGGGCACTATGGCGTAGGGCAAGTGGGCAAGTCCGTTGAGGACCTCGGCGCCGTCCATCAGCGCTATGACGGCCACGAAGGCGACCATGGCGAGGCCGGCGTTGGCCGACCTCAAGGCGGTGGCCAGAAAGGCCAGTACTATCACGCCGAGCACTATG
This sequence comes from Thermoproteus sp., assembly GCA_041287225.1. Lineage (GTDB taxonomy): Archaea > Thermoproteota > Thermoprotei > Thermoproteales > Thermoproteaceae > Thermoproteus. The sequence continues at coordinate 22,713 of JBEULO010000098.1, read as the reverse complement.
TTCAGATAGAAGAGCCAAGAGAGGTCGAGAGTCGGCTGGTATACCGGCTGTAACTGGGCCGGGAGGTAGGAGGGCGGAGAGCCGAAGATGGACCAGGCAACAGTGGGGCTGTATAGGTAGACTTCGTATAGGTACCAGACGCTGGCCAGCACGTATATTACGCCGAATATGAGGCCGACCTTAGCGCCGAACTCCTTGCCTATCTTGTAGTGTTCGTCTTTGGTCTTCGCATAGCGCCAAGTGTAGACGGCGGAGATCAAAGTGGCCGTGAAGGCGATGGCCCCGGCCAGCGTGGCTATCAACAACGGCGGATAGGTGGGGTTGCCCAAAGCCTGCATCATATCCACGCCCAGATCGAAGCCCACTATGGAGTTGGGGTCCGGCTTCGCGATGACTCCAAGCGGGTAGTTTATAAACGCGAAGACGAGTCTGAACATGGCCGGTATCACCGACGTCACCACGGCGAGGCCGTAGCCGACTGCTATATGGCTCCTTTCGTCCATCTTCCCGAAGGAGCGGTAGTAGTAGCCTATCATCGGCAAGGCTATGGCCACTCCGAAGACTATGGCGACTCCCCATACCGGCCACAAGAGGATGCCAGCGGCGTTGGTGAATACGGGCATCAGGCCGGCGAGGAATACCGTGATTATAGTGCCGAAGACTCCGCCTATGGCGTATATGAATATCAAATAGCGGGAGAGGCTCCTGGCGATCTCGAAGTAGCGGTCGTCGTTCCTCCTAAGGCCTATTAGCTCCAAGGTGGGCAAAAGCCAGGTGAGGCCCAGGACGGTATATACCAGCGGCAGGTGGACCGCAAAGGCCCAGGCGATCAGCCCGACAGTTATGGCAGTTAAGGCGTCCATATCAGTACTCCCCGACCGCCCTCTTTAATATCTTAGGCGGTTTGGCCAGAGCCAGATACACCATATAGCCTGCAAGAGCCGGCATGGCGACCTCGACTATGATTATCAACGCGGCCAGCCACGGAGTGAGTTGAAGCGTCGGGTTTATCACCGCCGTGTCCACAGGCACGCCGGTTATTTGCGGCGGGCCGTTCGCGCTGGGCGCCGACTGCACCAATATGAAGGGATAACGGCCGGTCTCCGCCGACACGGCGCCGCCGATAGAGGCCAGAGCGGCCAGTATGGGCAACAGGTAGACGCTGGGCTTCAACAGAGGCTGGACTATGCGTTTAAACCAGCCGAAGAGGAAGTAGAACCCTATCCCCGCCGCCAATATGCCCAGCAGTACGCCGGCTCCCACCATGAAGCCCAGATAGAACACAGAGACGAAGGCGGGCGGTCTAATGTCGGCGGGCCAGGAGTAGTAGCCCCAGAACTGCGCGTTGGGATTGCCGTAAGCCACGAGGCCGGTCAGAGGGTCGGTCTTCAGCCCGGACCAGAACATGCCCTCAAACGCGGCGAGCTTCAAGGGGTCGTGCTCCAACACCAACTCACCCTGGAGGTGGCCCAAGGCGAAGCCCTCTATGGCGGTGAGCACCGCAATGGCGGGCACTACAACTCTAAGTAGCTTGTACTGCCACTCCTTCTTCTCCTTTAAATACATATAGAGCACGACGCCGGCAACGCCGGACCAGCTGAGTATCACCGCCGCCAATATCCCGTGGAATATAAAGACGTTGGCGCCCCACCAGAATATATTCCAAGCGTCGGTGGGGTTCTGGAAGAACACCAAATAGGTTATGGCGCCGGCTACGTTCTTGCCTTGCGCCGCCAAATCCACTATCTGGAGGCCCGGCGGGGCCACGCTCAGGGCCGACATCACGGCCAGAATGTTGTAGGCCGAGTAGTAGCCGCCAATTGCGGCCAGAAGGCCTATGGCCCAATGGACCCACTGGTTGGAGAAGCGGTTCCAGGTGAAGGTGTAAAGGGGCAGGAATATGACTTCGAACAGGAAGGCGAATAGCTCCAAGAAGAAGGGCAGAGCGATCGCAGTGCCTATCAGCGCTATGAAGTTGGACCAGATAGTGACCAGCCCGAACTCCACTAGGGTGCCGAAGGCGGCGCCGACGCCGAAAAATATGGTGGCCACGATGTTGAACTTCTTGGCTAGGCTCAACCAGTCCTGGTCGCGGCGTCTGAGCCATAAATATTCGGCTATGACCGCAAGGGCTATAGCGCCGAGGAAGGACGAAGCAAGCGATAAATGCGCCAACACGCCCACAGCGCTGACCAGTCTGGCCAGGTCTATTTCGAATGGGGTGGGCATGTAGTAGAGAATTGCAGTTCTTAATAAGTTTTTGTTTTTTTTCTTTTAAAAACAGAAGCGGTTTTAAATTATGGGCCCATTTTATATACGCGTATCTTTTTCCTGCCCGAAGTCCTATAGGTCGACGAGATGAGGCCCTTCGACGACAGAGAGGCGAGCGCCTTGTAGACTCCGCGCAGAGTGGGCCTCCTGCCTAAGGCGTTCCATATCTCGTATGCCGTCATCTCCCGGCCCTTTAAGAGCTCCAATATCTGCGCCTGTAGCCCTCCCAGACTATCAGCCCTCTTGAGGTAGGGCCTCTTGAGGCCTGTGCCGGTTATGACGGCCACTGCGCCCTTTTCGGAGGACGCGGCCACGTAGGCCATGGCGGAGAGCGGCTTTGCGTATACCCCCCGCCTGGCCAGCTCCACGGCGGCTCTTACCGCCTCCTCAGCCTCGATCTCCACAAGCCTTGCGCCCCTCCCGGCCAGCCATAGTGCTATCTCCGAAGGCGGGGCCCCCTTGTGTCTAGCCAGGAGCAGTTGGGGCCGGGGCGCGAGGCCCCACTCCTCTAGGTCCTTAAAGCCCTCGTAGAGCGCCAACGCCAATATGCCCCTCTCCAGCGGGAAGGCCACCGCCTCGAGGCGCCTCGCGCCTTCGTGGAGCTCGTAGGCGAGCGTCTTGACGCCGGCGAGGAAGTAGGGCTCTCCGTACTCCAAATCGGGCCTCTGCGCATTGCCGAAACGGATGTCGACCGAGGGGAGCAGCGCCAGCGACAAGAAGTCCGCGTAGGCCGCCGCCGTCGGGTCTACATATATATCTACCGCCACGCCTCTCGCAGATAGATATGTGGCTATGGAGACGGCGAAGTCCTCCTGGAAGTTCAGAACGGCCCTGTCCCTGTCGTATACGGACGCCAGTACGGCAGATCCCCTATCCATTATGGAGCCGGTCGGGTTCTTAGACTCGTCCTTAACGAGGACTCCCCCCACCTTCTTGAGGGGGGTCAGCCCCTCGCCTAGAGATATGCCCCTCCTGACGCCGAACGTCGAGGAGTAGCGCCATATATTCGGCTCAGACCTGTCGACCTCCAGCCTGCGGGGAGGCTCCGGTATCAACGGGAAGCCGCATCTAGGACACCTCCTCTCCAGGCCCCTATAGCCGCACCTAGGACAACGAAACATCGAGCTCCTTTACGAGCTCGGCGGCGGCGCGCTCCACGGCCTCTTTAGACCCTAGACGAGGCGTCCAGCCGGCGTACTCCTCGATCCTCTTTATGCTCAACAACATCATCTTGACGTCGCCGGGCCAGCCCCGCCCGTCGGGGGTGGCGGGCTTGAAGACCGGTCGAGGCGAGAGGCCCATGGCCTTGGCGACCGCGGCCGCTATGTCCCTCACCGACGCCGCGTCCTTATTGCCTATATTCAACGCGAGGAACGGCTTGTCGTCATCCATAAATTTGCCCCAAGCCGCTAGAGTCGCCTCTACGGCCTCGGACACGTGTAGATACGATTTGGTCTGAGTCCCGTCGCCCAATATTTCGAGCACCTCTGGGCTCCTCTTCAGCTTTACTATGAAGTCGTAAATGGCGCCGTGTCTGAGCCTAGGCCCCACTATGTTGGCGTACCTCAACGCAAGGCACCTTACGCCGTAGAGCCTGCCGTAAGTCCCGCAGAGCACCTCGCCGGCCGCCTTGGCGGCTCCGTAGACCGATATGGGGGCTATCGGCGCCTCTTCCGGCGTCGGGAGCTGGGCGGCGTCGCCATATACGGTAGAAGACGACGCGAAGACCACCGCGCCGACCCCCCTCCTCCTGGCCCACTCCAAGACGTTGAAGGTGGCCACTATGTTCTCGTCGAAATGCACTTTGGGGTCGGTGGTGCTGACTCGGACTTCGGGGTTTGCGGCCAGGTGGAAGACCGCGTCGGCCCCCTCGAGCCCCTCGCCCCATGTGGGGTCCTTCAGGTCCCTGACGACCAAGCGGGCTCGCGGATTTACGTGTTCCCTCCTGCCCGTAGATAGGTTGTCCACGACGACCACTTCATGTCCCATCTCGACGAGCCTATCGACGAGGTGGGAGCCTATAAAGCCCGCGCCCCCCGTGACTACCACCTTCATATGGGGCATATAACATCGCTATTTATTTTTCACCTAGTTTATTAAGGATCGACAATATGTTCTTCGAGACCGATATGAGGAGGACTCTGAAGTTTCTAGACATGGCCGCAGAGAGGCCCACGTAGACCAGCGCTGTTATCAACAAGGCCAGGACCACCTCCGTCATCGATGTGAAGACGGAGGGGACTAGGGGCAGGGCCAGCGCCCTGGATATGAGGTAGAGCGCCGCCGAGGATGCCAGGAGGGGCGGCACGTAGTCCTCGAGGAAGGCGCCCCAGTCCACTAGCCGCACCGACCTCCTGTCCGTGACGACCAGCCTGAAGGCCAGCGCGGCGGCGTTGGCCAAAGCCGAGGCCGACACGACGCCGGTGATTGCGTAGTACTCGTCGCCTAGACGTTCCGCCAGTAGCACTAAAGGCACGATGGAGCCCAAATATACCGCGGTGAAGACCAGCTCTGCTATATGGGCGTATAGGACCAGCGTGCCTAGATACGACCTGGCTTTTATCTCGCCGTTCTGTAGGTCCGTCTTGTCCATCCCCTGCATGGCGTTGGCGAGGAAGAAGTTCAGATTGCCCAATATGTTTGCCGCCGACCAGATGGCGAGGGGGGCCAGGAGGGGGGCGAGGTACTGGGGCTGTCCGGGCCTCAAGAAGTTGATGTAGTAGGGCTCGAAGAATATATAGGACAGCGATATGATCGTGCTGAGCGACATGACCATCAACAAGTCCTTATAGACGCCGCCGGATCTGCCCTCCAGCAGTTCGCCATATGTTATGTTGGAGATGAGGGAGGAGAAAGTGTAGGGCTTGGACAGCATGAAGAAGATGTACCAAAGCCCCACCTGCTCTAGGGCCCCCAGAAGCCCTATAATCGCGGCGTCGAGAGACCTAAAGGAGTTTATGGCGTAGCCCATTAGGGGCACCCAAGCCGCGTTTATCAGTTCACGCAGATAGCGCTTGAAGTCGGCTTTGGTCTGGAACGCAGAGGCGCGGTAGAGCCCGTAGAGGGCAGGCGCGGCGGTTATCGCGGCGGAGCTCCAAAGCACCGCCTCCACGGACCACCTCGCCGCGTATATGGCCCCTATGGCCGCCAGCTTGACCGCCGCTTGTAGTAGATTCAACGCCACAAAACGCCGCCTATCTCTGACCATCAAGATCGAAGAGGCTATAGACGAGAGGTATGTTGTGAACTCCACCACTAAGGCCACAGCAGCCACGAGCGGGCCGCGCGGCCCCAGCTGGCCCCAGACGGCGGCCAGATAGGCGATGGTGAGGCCCGCCGAGACGAAGAAGAACAACGTGACGGCCCCCACGGCGGCCTTTAAGTCGAGCCCGCCGTCTCTAGCCGTCATCCTGGGAAACGCAAAGCCCGCTATGGCGTTGGGGAGGAGGGAAAAGGCGGTAGAGGCGTTGAGCAGAGTCACCAAGCCCAAGTCCTCTATGGGCAACTTACGGGTTATCGCTATATTATAGAGTAGGCTTACAGCCAACGTCAACAAGGAGGTCAACACGCCTAACAGCCTTACGCGTCTGGCCACGCCGTATGGGCCGAGGTTAAAAATAATTTATTTCTTTAAGGCTTTGAGCAGTTCTTCGCGGAGGCCCATCTTGCCTGGACGGAAGATCCTTCCGTCCATCTCCTCGAGCTCCCCTACGGCGGGCTTAAAGCCCATACGGGCCAGCACGTCCCGCTCGACGTCAACGCCGGGCGCTATTTCGGCCAGTACGAGCCCGCCGGGCGTCAACTTGAAGATGGCCCGTTCGGTTATATAGAGCACCTCCTTCCCCTCCTCAACCGCGTACTTCCCGCTAAAGACTGTTTTATAGACCGACGGGACGAACTTGACGATATTCCCATCTTGTTTTATCCTCAAAGCCCTGTCGGACACCTCGATCGCCCTTTTGCCTGCAGTGAACTCGCCGGCGAAGTAGACCCTGGGGGACCCTATAGCTATAACGGGGAAGCCGCCGGGCCCCGTCATGCGGCCGGGTATAAAGGCTGGGTTCACGTTGCCCTCCCTGTCTATTTCCAAGAACCCGAGAGAGGTGGCGTCTATGGCTCCGCCCTCGTAGAGCAAGAACTGGTCGGGCATAGGTATTACCGCATAATGGCCCAGCACTGCGCCGAAGTCGGCGCCGGTCAGCGCGTATCCGCCCCACTGGCCCGATTCCACCGTTATGTGTACGAACTCCTCTATGTCCTCCTCCCTAATTACGTCGGCCGCTACGGCCGGTATGCCTATGCCTAAATTTATGATCACGGGCCTGCCTAATCTCTCCACGAGCCCCACCAGCTCCAACACCACCCTCCTGGCTATCACCTTATCCACATCCAGGGGCCTGGGCTCGTAGGACACCCTATAGGGCGAGTCGCCGCTGATTATTGGGTTGTAGTCGAAACTGTACGTCTGCCAGTGGAAACGCTCCACCTCGTTGCCTTTCCGCGAGACCACAACGAAATCCACTAGAGGGCCGGGCACGAACACGGACTTGGGGTGGAGCTCGCCGGCAGCCGCCATCCGGAGCACTTGAGCTACGACGAGCCCGCTGGGATGGGCCTTGGCGGCTTGGACTATGGCCAGAACCGACCCGTATATGGCCTCCCGCTCCATGCCCAAATTGCCCAGCTCGTCCGCAGTAGTGGCCCTTATCAGCGCGACGTTAGGCTTCGGCGCTTTATACAACAGATACTCCTTGCCGTCCACCTCGACCACTTTGACCTCGACCGTCCTCCTGCGCCTAGCCAAATCGTTCAACATTCCGCCGTCTTGTCTCGGATCTATGAAGGTGCCGAGGCCCACCCTCGACAAGACGCCAGGGGCTCCGGCCGCCACGTCTCTAAACCACCTCGTCACGATCCCTATAGGCCAGGTGTAGCCCTCCACCAAATTGTGGGCAACTGCGGCCTGGAGGGAGGGGGCCCACCCGTAGAAGGGCAGTAAGAAGCCCCTCACGAGCTTCTGGTCCGGGTTTTCAAGTATATATCGGCCCAATTTGTCCAGCCCGAAGCCCGGAACTGCCGGCAACGCGTCGGATATCACGAAGAGGTCTCTCGGCCTCCCCGTCTCCATGTGGTACTTCAAGAGGGCCTCTATTAGGTAGAAAGGCGCCGTTGCGGCGTTAAAGCCGGATATGGCCACTACCGACCCGTCTTTAATATTCTCGAAGGCGTGGCGAGGACTTACGCATTTGCTCACGAGAAGAATTCTACATTATCATATATATTTAATCTCGTCTTTATATATAGGTATTTTCGACGATATAAATACTTTATTTTTTAAATACGTGGAATATCAGCATTTAAGTTTAGCCCGACCGGGAGTCTCCGACATCATGAAGGGGCTACCTGGCGCTAACACCTTCCTGTCGCCGCAGTCCAGCTCTATCAACGCGCCTCTTAAACGCCAATGCTCTTGAGAGGCCACCCACTCTATAGACTTGACTACAGCTATCGGCGGCCTCCCCCTCTCCCTACTGGCCCTCACCAGATCCTCCCCTCTGAATTTTGCAACCTCGGCGAAGACCTCGCCCTCAAGCTCCTTAAGCCTATTTGGGTCCCTCTCCCAGAGGCTCAGAGCCTCCCTCCACTTTTCGGCCAGGTCGGGCCGGCCTATTATCTCGAAGAACGCCTCGACTTCCGGCCATATGACAGTTGCGAGCGCCACAAAGCCGTCTTTAGCCCTCGCCGTAGTGTAGGTCACCAGCAGATTTGCGTCTATTGTGGAGGACCTCCGCCTGGGCCCTCCCAACACGAAAGGCGCGCCGATCTGGTAGGGGTGGTCTAGAGACAACACCTCGTTTATGGCGACATCGATAAATTGGCCCCTCCCGCTCTTCATGCGGTCCCAATACGCCGCGAGGGCCGCCAAGGCGCCTGCCGCCCCGGCGAAAGCCCACGCCAGCCATATGCCGGCCCTTATGGGGTAGGAATAGGGCTCTGGAAGCGACGGGTTGCCCAACATGGCCATATAGCCGTTGTAGGCCTGGCCCGTGAGGTCCGAGTCCGGCATCTCGGCGTATTCCTCAGCCTTGTTGCCGTAATGTCCGAATTGGGATATGGCCACATAGATGAGTTTGGGGTACCTCTCGGAGAGTTGTGGATAGCCCATCCCCATCGAGTACAACCTCCCGGGCCCCAGCCCGTCGATTAGTATATCGACCTCCGCCAAAAGGCCTCTGGCCTGCTCTAAAGACACCTCCTTCTTCCCTCTGCCCTCGACGAAATAGGGTATGCCCGCGCCTCCTATCATAACCCCATGTGGAGTTATCTTCTTGGCGTCCTCGTCGGGAACCGTATAGACCTCGGCGCCTAGTTCCGACAATATGGACCCGGCTATCCTACAGCCGAAATTGACTCCGCATATCTCCAGGACCTTCACGCCTTGAAGCGCCTCCGGCTTGGCCTCCCTGCCGCCGAACAGCTCCATCAACGCCTTGTCGCGGTCCATCATGCCTCCACCTCGTCCTTCTCCCCCATATAGACCGGGTCCTCCTCGGCCCTCCAGCCCGGAGGCGGCATGTTGCCCAGCTGCCCGTCCCAATACCCCACCACGCCCTCCCCCTCAAGCCTTTCCACTTCGGCCTTGGAGAGGCCGAGCTTCTGTAGGAGCACCAGCCTGTTGTGGTAGCCCACCGGCCGCGCCACCCACCTCACCGCCAACGGCGTCCTGCTCATTTTGACTATAGGCCCCGGCACAACTATCTCGCCGTAGAGCCTATCCTTTATTTTAAGCACAGAGCCCCTCTCGGCCCTCCAGGGATCGTCCAAGACGTCCTTATCGTTCAGTACGGGCTGTATGGGGACTCCCGCCTTCTTGCCGAAATCCAACAGCTCGTCTAGCCTCTTCGAAGAGGCCCAGCTCTGCACTATCTCGTATTTCCTCCAGAGGGACTCTGGGCCTCTGGCGTCCCTCAAGCCCTTAAGGCCCGGCACCGCCTCGGCCAGTACGTCGTATTGTCTCTCCGTCATGGCCGCCAGCGCGACGAGCTTCCCATCTGCGGTCTTGAAGACCCCCGACACGTAGGCGCTTGGATCTATAAAGCCGCTCCTTTTAAGCCTAGAGCCGGTTATAGACATATAGGTGAAGTGGTACATAAATCTCTGCATGCTGGCCGCTTGGGACAGATCGACGTACTGCCCCCTCCCGGTCCTCTCCCTGTAGATCAATGCCGCTATTATGGCGGATACCGCCATTGTGGACGGCAACCAGTCGCCGGGGTAGTCCGGCAACCTGTAGGCCTCGTTGACTCCGTCCTCCCAGCCCGTTGTGTCTATCACGCCGGACTCCGCCTGCCCTATTATGTCGTAGCTGGGGAGCCTCGACAGCGGGCCCCAGTTGCCGTACCCGCTGGCGCTGACGTAAATCAGCCTGGGGTTGACCTCTCTCAACTGCAAATAGCCGAGGCCGTACTTGTCGAGCGTCCCCGGCTCCATGTTCTCCACAAACACGTCGGCCCTTTTCACGAGCTCTACTATTAACTTCCTCCCCTCCTCCCTCTTGAAGTCTATCCCTACGAAGTACTTATTGGAGTTTAGGTAGAGGTAGTCTATCCTCATCCCCTTGTAGAACCCCTTCCCGCCCCACATCGAGGGGTACTTCCACCGGTCGCCTCTGGGCGGCGGCTCTATTTTCACCACCTCGGCGCCCAGCTGGGCGAGAAGCCTCGGGATGTTGGGCCCCAATATGTAGTGGGCGAACTCCACCACTCTTATCCCCCTCAAGGGGGGCTCGCCCTTAGCATTTGATATAATATTCTCTATTATCTTGAAGTAACTCATGTAACTTCAAAAATCCTTTTATTTTAAAGTATCGCTATATATATTGATAGACGAGCGAAAGCCCTTATATAGCTCCCAATTTTCTGTTATGGCCTCTAGGGCGTTGGGATATGCCCTGTTGGCTGTAGGCATCGCGTTGATACTAGGGGCCGTGTATCTAGTCTACGCCTCGCTGGTGGGCTACATCCAGCCGCCCAAGATATTTTCGTTCGGCGACGTCGTGGTCTATTACGGCTCTACGCAGATTAAAGTCCTAGACGGCTCGCAGTTGAGCAAAATGGCCGATCTGTCCTTTTGGGCCCTCTTAGCGGCCTTCGTGGCCTCTGCAGGGGGAAAGCTGGGCGATCTGGGGGTAAAACTGATAGTAGGCGCCGGGAAGTGAATACTTATATATGCTAAATAGGTCGACGACATGACTACGTGGTCCGAATACGTATTCGCCAAGAAGCTCGGCAGGCAGCCGTCCCCCGGCGAGATAGTAGAAGTGGTCCCCGACCTGGTCGCCTTCCACGACTTGACTGGGTACCACGTGTTGGAGATGATGGAGAAAATGGGCGGCGTGGAGGTATTCGACAAGAACAGACTCGTCGTCGCCTTCGACCACCTGGCCCCAGCCCCGACCGTCAGGGCGGCCGAAATACAGGTCTATATCCGCCGCCACGTCCGGTCCATAGGCCTCAAGAACTTCCACGACGTGGGCGAAGGAATTATGCACCAATTAATATTAGAGAAATACGCGCTCCCCGCGCAATTCGTCTTCGGCGCAGACTCGCACACCAACATGGCCGGCGCCGTGGGCGCCTTCGCGCAGGGCATGGGGGCCACGGACATAGCCGCCATGTTGAAGTTGGGGAGGACTTGGCTCGTAGTGCCGCAACCCGTGAAGGTGGAGATAAGGGGCGAGGCGCCTACAGCTGTGACGGGGAAGGACGTAGTGCTCCACCTCCTCTCCGTATATAAGGCAGAGGGCCTAAACGGATATTCCGTAGACGTCTACGTCGAGAAGCCCTCTGCGTTCCCCATGGACTACAGGGCCACTGTGGCCAATATGTCGACGGAGCTGGGCGCCGACGCTTTGATGTTCGTGCCCGACTCCGAGACCTCGACCTTCCTGGAGAAGACCAGAGGCGCCGCGCCTAAAGTGGACTTCAAGCCCGGCGGCAAGTACTCAGATGAGTATACAGTGGAGCTGAACAAATTGGAGCCGTTGGTCGCAGCGCCACACAGCGTAGATAACGTCAAGTCCGTTAGGGAGGTCGAAGGCGTCGAGGTGGACCAAGTCTTTATTGGGAGTTGTACCAACGGGAGGCTCAGCGACATAGAGGCCGCCGCCAGGATCCTCAAGAGGGGGAGGGCCAAGGCGAGATGTATAGCAGTCCCCGCCTCCCATGCAGTCTTCAGACAGGCGCTGGAGGCCGGCTATATAGACATACTGACCAAAGCCGGCTGCGTCGTGACCTACGGCACCTGCGGGCCCTGTATAGGAGGACATTTCGGCGTGTTGGGGCCAGGCGAGGTGGCCGTATCTACGAGCAATAGGAACTTCGTGGGGAGGATGGGCGCCAACGACTCCAAGGTCTATCTGGCCAACGCCTACACGGCCGCCGCGGCCGCGCTCGAAGGGCGGATAGTCGACCCGAGGAGATATCTAACATAGAGCCAACACCCTAGCCGGTCCCCCCTCGCCTCCTCTTATCTTTATCGGGGCGTAGACGAAAAGGGCCTCTCCGCCGCACTCCCTCAACACCAAATCCAGATTGGTCAGGTTCTCTATGATGATCACGCCCGCCGACAGCAATCTGTAGTGGACATAGACCACGTCCTCTTTGGAGGCGCGCGGGGGGTAGGGGTACCCCTCGACGCCGGCGTAGCCCGCCACGGACATCCCCTCGACTCCCACCACAGCGACGCCGACTTCGGCCAGATAGTCCGCCGAGCTCCTATCCAAATACGGCCAGTTGTATAGAAAATCCTCGGTGCCGTATTTGGACGAAAAGCCGGTATATATCATCACGGCGCCTCCCCGCCTTATCTTTTCTGCGTGTTTCATCAAATCGCCCGCCGTTATGGCCTCGCCGGGCTTCTTCCAGCTGAAGTCCAAGACGTGTCCCCTCGCCACGAACCTCTCGGCCTGTATTCTTTCTATGGTGTCCCCGCCGGGCACGAAATGGGCGGGCGCATCTATATGGGTCCCCGTGTGGGAGCCCATCTCGAGCCTCGAGAGCGTGACCTCGCCGTACCTCCTGGCCATGCTCACATATTCATGCCTATAGGGGGGATCGCCGGGATAGGTCTGCATCCCGTTGTGGAGCTCCCTCGATAGGTCTATGACCTTCATGTAGGCGACGGAGCCGGCCTTAAAAATTATATCGCCGCGACGGCTTTCGAGTACTCTTGTAGGAACTGCTTCAAGGCCGCTTCGTCCACAGGCTTCTTCCGCCCGGCGTACTCCTTTATCCGCCTCAAGACGTAGTCCACAAGCGTCGGGTCCGGCTCGACCCCCATCTGCTTCAACGCCCACTCCACCGAGTGCCTCCCGGAGTGCTTGCCGAGGACTATCCTCCTCCTATTGCCCACCGCCTCCGGCAACATGGGCTCGTAGGTGAAGGGGTTGTTCAGAACGCCGTGGACGTGTATCCCCGACTCGTGGCTGAAGGCGTTGTCGCCAACAACTGCCTTGTTGGGCTGGAGCTGTATTCCGAACAACGACGCGACGAGCCTAGACGTCTCGTAGAGCCGCTCCAACCTCACGCCCACCTTATAGCCCAATAGGAAATGCGCCGCCGCGGACACCTCCTCGAGTGCCGCGTTTCCGCCCCTCTCGCCGAAGCCGTTGACCGTGACTTGCGCCACGTCGGCGCCGGCCTCCAACGCGGCTACGGTGTTGGCCACAGCCATCCCGAAGTCGTCGTGGCAGTGGACGTGCATGGGGACGGGCGGAAGCCTCGCCTTTAGGTGCTCCACTAGGTATTTCATACGGCTGGGCGTCATGACGCCGACGGTGTCGGGCACGTTTATCTCGTCGGCGCCCGCCTCTATGGCCGTCCTGAACGCTTGCGCCAAGAACTCCAAGTCGCTCCTGGTGGCGTCCTCGGCGCTGAAGAGAACCCTCGCCCCTCTGGACTTCGCGTACTCCACAGACTCCGCTATCCTGCTCAGAACCTCCTCTCTGGTCATACGCAATTTGTACTTCATATGGACGTCGCTGGTCGCTATGAAGACGTGGACCATATCGACCCCCGAATCGACGGCCGCGTCTATGTCGGCCTTATTGGCGCGCGCGAGGCTGACCACCTCGGCGTACGCTACATCCCGCGCTATTTTGGCCACGGCCTCGGCCTCCTCCGGCGAGACCGCCGCAAATCCCGCCTCTATGTAGTCTACCCTCAACTCGTCTAGAGCGAGGCCTATTCTGATCTTGTCCTCGACTGTTAGAGAAACGCCGGGCATCTGTTCGCCGTCTCGTAGGGTGGTGTCGAAGATTTTTACCAGACGAGCCCCGAATCCATATGCGCTAGAAGTAGGCTATATATAAGCTTTCCGATCTATAGATTCAGCCGTAGAGGTGGCACGCGACCATATGTCCCTTTTCCGCCTCGATTACCTTAGGCCTCACGTTCCTACAAGTCTCAGTGGCGTAGGGACAACGGTCGGCGAAGGGGCAGCCCTTATGGGTCTGCGAGAACTCTATAGTGATCGACGTAATTCTGGTGCTCCACCTCTCTCTGAGCTTAGGCACCGAGGACAGCAACATCTGCGTGTAGGGATGCAACGGTTTGTTGAACACATCGGATACACTGCCATATTCGACCATCATGCCTTTGTACAATACTGCTATTTTGTCGCCTATATATGACGCCAAACCCATATCGTGAGTTATGAAGAATATCGTCATGCCCATCTTCTCCCTAATTTCGTGTAACAGATTCAAGACGGACACACGAAGGGACGCGTCTATCATCGAGACAGGCTCGTCCGCCAATAACACCCGAGGTTGTATCAAAAGGGCGCGCGCTATCGAGATCCTCTGTAGCTGACCTCCCGAGAATTGGTGGGGATATCTCCCCAATACATCTCTGGGATTGAGGCCGACGAATCTTAAAGTCTCCTCAATTACCTTCCGTTTTTCGGATTCTGGTAGCTCCGGCTTGAGGCGCTCTAGAGTCTTATTGAGGGTCCTCTCGACCCTATAGAAGGGGTTAAAGGAGGAATACGGGTCTTGTAGCACCGCTTGTACTTCCTTCCAGTAGTCCAATGGCTTCCAAGCCCTCAAGTCCTTGCCCCTATATATCACCCTGCCTGCCGTCGGCTCTAATATTCTCATCATAACCTTAAGGAGAGTGGACTTACCGCTACCAGACTCGCCGACTATGGAGAGGACTTCGCCCTCATTTACGTTGAAGTTGACGTCGCTGAGCGCGTATATCTTCGTCGTCCGGAAGAAGCCAGATGTGAATATCTTGGTCAAGCCCTCGACTTCGTATAGGACGCTCATGGCTTCACCTCAGAGGTCTTCTTTTCAGCATATAGCCAACATTTAACTTTGACTTTGCCTATATTGACTTCGGGTGGATCGTGGTCTTTACATATATCCATTCTATATTTACACCTAGAGTAGAAACGACACCCTTTAGGCGGATTCAACAAGTCGGGAGGCTCGCCCGTGAGGCCCTCCAGCTTGACCTTCTTTATGTTCATGCCCGGCTCCACTATCGACGACATGAGGCCTCGCGTGTAGGGATGTAGCGGCTCCATGGTGATAGACTCCGCGGGACCCATCTCTACGATCTGCCCAGCGTACATTACAGCCATATGTGTGGCTATTTGGTAGGCAGTCGCTATGTCGTGAGTGATGAATATCAACGACTTTATCGCTCCCTCCTTCAAGAGGTCTTGTAGGTATTGTATTACAAGCCTCTGGACCACTACGTCTAACGCCGAAGTGGGCTCGTCTGCCACTAAGACCTCGGGGTCCAGAATAGTGCTGAGCAGTATGGCCACGCGTTGCCTCATGCCGCCCGACAGCTCTACTGGATATCTATCGAGGACCCATTTGGGCAGTCCTATCTGCAACGCCCTCTCCTGGGCCTTCCGTATAACGTCTTCGGGATGGAACTTCACGGAGTCCAGATGGGAATTCACCAAGTCCTCTATAAGTCTCTTAATTCTAGCCGTGGGGTTCAACGCGTCCATGGCGAATTGAGGAATTAGGGAAAGCCCGATGCCTCTAATAGCTCTTAGCTCTTCAAGCGACATTGCGTATATGTCCTTCCCCTTAAAGAACACAGAGCCCTTTACCCTTAAAGGCGGCTTGACCAGCGCCGTCAAGGCCATGCCCAACGTCGATTTGCCGCTACCGGACTCGCCGACTACGCCTAAAGCCATGCCGGTCTCGACATCGAAGTCCACCCCGTCTACTGCCCTCACGTCCCCGTAGCGCGTCTTGTAGTACGCCCTCAATTCTCTTGCCGACAACATATCACTCCTCGCGTAGACGCGGATTGAACGCCTTGTCCATAGCCATTGCTATCATGGAGAAAGCCATAGTTAACAACATGACTGTAAGGCCGGGAGGCAAGAACCACCACCATGCGCCGTAGGCAGGCGCGCTGAATTGGACGGCCCAGTACAACATGTAGCCCAACGTCATGGTCTTATAGGGCATAATGCCCAAGACCTCCAGGCCGACGTCGGCGACTACGGCGCCGCTGAATTGCAACACGAAGACCAAAAAGACGTATGCCAACATCTGCGGGAGCACTTCCGTAAATGCGATCTCTAACGGCTTCTCGCCGCTTATTTTAGCCACAAGTATGAAGTCGCGTGCCTTTATGCTCATAGCTATGGCCCTGATGGCCCTCGCCGACCAAGGCCAAGCGAAAGCCCCGATCAATATGCCCATAGTGATTACTGTTATCCATTGCCGCGGCAGATATATGGCCACCATTAATATAATTATCACATTGGGTATTGTGAGGAAGGTATTAGTCAAGAAGTTAGTTACCACATCTACCTTTCCCCCTAGATACCCCCCTATGAGGCCCAGCGCCATCCCTATGGCAGTAGCCAGAAGCCCCGCTATTACTGCTATATAGAGGCTGTTCCCCAAGCCGTAGACCAATTGCGCATATACGCTCCTCCCAAACGCGTCCGAACCCAACCATAAATTCCAATCGGGCGGTTGGTAGGGCCCAGCGACGGTATCGAAGGGGCCGTATTTTGTAGTGAAGGGACCCACGACAGCCAGAACCACAAGTGCTATCACTATAGATAGGCCGGCCTTAAAATAGCTCTCCTTGAGGAGGCTTGTAAATAGTTCTTTATATAGAGGGAGGCTCATGCCGATACCGAAGCCCTAATCCTCGGGTCGATTACGGTGTAGACTACCTCTATTATGAAGTTCGCTATGAGCACCATAGTCACCACGAAGAAGAATATACCTTGCATCAAGAAGTAGTCGTAATTATAGATGGCGTTTCCCAAAATCATCCCTATGCCCGGATACTGGAACGTGAACTCCAATACGGCGTTCCCGGCGACTATATATCCCAGATTTATCGCGAGGCCTGTTATCTGGGGGAGTATGGCGTTGTGGTAAGTATACCTCCTAAGTACGCCTTTTGTGAGACCTAGAGCCTCCCCGTATACGGCGTAGTTGCTTCTCACCTCGTTGAGCATATTTTGCCGCATGCCTATAGCCCACCCCCCCAGCGAAACCGCGAAGAGGGACAAGAAGGGCAGAGCCATATGCCACAAAAGGTCGCTGACATAGCTCCAAGTCAATGACGGCAGTTGAGAATACGGCGTGCCAGTAGGAGGAAATATATGTAGGTACGACGCAAAAATCATCATCAACAACAAGGCGAACCAGAAGTACGGCGCATTGTTTAGAGCATATAGGGCCGGCAGAGACGCCTTGTCTGTCTTAGTGCCCCTCTTATCGAAGCCCAAATATGCGCCTAGCTTATTCCCTACATACCACGACAGTATTACAGCAGGCACTAATAGGATTATGTCGTAAGGCAAGACTCGCAGGATTATCTGCGAGACGGGCGTGCCGAGTAGCCATATAGATACGCCGAAGTTTAAGTGGAGTGCATTCCATATGAACAGGAGGTACTGCATATAAAGCGGCTTATCCACGCCGAACATAACCTCCAGGCGGTGGGCCAGTTCCTGCATGGCTTGAGAAGTCACGACGATACCTCCGCCGCCGCTACTACTAGCCGTACTGATCAGCCTCTGTATCATCAACTTAACCGGGTCTATTGGCAATAGATGAGGCAAAATAAACGCTAGGCTCACTGCTACATACCAGGTTATTAAATACTCAAGGGCCCTTCGCCCTATATACTTCCAAATAGACATAAAAATAATTATGGAAATATATTTAAAAAATTTTTGGTTTACCGCCTTCTTAGAGCTAGAACCGCTACTACTATGATCACTACTATTAGAAGCGCCACTACGCCCCAGACCCACGTAGGCACTACGCTCTGCACCGCAGTTTGCACGGAGGTCAGTACCGAAGTTATCGTAGATACGACAGGCACAGTCGACACGGTGGTGTAGGTAGTGCCGGATACTACTGTAGTTACCGTAGCGGTTGTGTAGGTGGTAGCTGTAGTCACGGTGGTGACAGAAGGCGCGCTGACTCTAGGCTTGAGGTGTAGTACGATTAACACGTTGTCGGGCGGGTTCCACGAGGCAGGCAACACGGGGGCGGGGTTATTCTCGTTGGGCCAGCCGACCCAGTAGGTGTCGTCATATGCGTACCAATAGGCATGGCGGTATAGCGGTATGAAGGGCGGACACGACAAGAAGTCTTGGATCAATACGGAGTAGTACTTCTGTAGATTCTTATAATCGGTCAACGGAGTCATCGATATCTGCAGAAAAGCCGGATAGGCATTGGCCATGTACCATCTACCCCAGTTGGCCCAAGTGGCGGTGCCTATAGGCACCGTCGTGCCTCCGGAGCCGGTGGGATACATCCATTCTTGGAACCACGGATACGGCGTGAAACCGGTCCACGGGCCCAGTACCTCGAAGGTGGCTGAGAAGGTCCCCTGTTGCATCTGAGTTACCAGCGCGCTGTATTGCGGATAGGCGGCCGTGGCCTTTATGCCGAATTTATCCAATTGGTCTGCCAACATCTGGGCGGCTTGCATGTAGTCAGTCCATCCGTAGGGCACCATTATGGTTAGACTCAACACGGTCCCGTTTGGCGTACGCCAGTAGCCGTCGGAACCCTTATAGAACCCTAGGCTCTGAAGCAATTGCGCCGCTCCGCTCGGATTATACGGAGAGCCAGTGCTCGGGTTCCAAGAGACGCCGTAGTACTGCTGTATATATTGATTGACTGCAGTCCAATTTATGAAGCGGCCCCAAGACTGTTCGAACACAGTGCCCGTCAGACACAACGGGTCTAGACAGACGGGCTCATAGCCGAACTCGGCAACTTGGCTCAACGGCGCGGCGTTTATTACCATCCAGAGCGCCCTTCTGACAGCACACATATTCCAAGGATAGGTATAGTTTGCTATTGCCAAGTTGACGGCAGGATATTGCAGGAAGTACGGCGGGCTGGATAGATAGGTCTTCTGGTAGTTCTGGATGTTGGGCACAAAGAAGCTATTCCAGTCTAGCCCGTGTTGTTGTATAAAAGTCATAACCAACGCGTTTGATGTCACGTACATGTCCACGAAATATTTGGGCACGTTGTTGGGGTTGATGCCGAAGACCTTCCAGCCCCACCAGTTATCCCACCTTACAAATACAGCTCTGATCTCGTCGTAGAAGAAGCCCTTATAGGGCCCGCTACCAACTGGGTTGGGGTTTTGCCAGGTCAGCGGACTACTGACGTTATACCATATATGTTCGGGCAATATGGGGAGGTAGTGCAATATTGTGTTGTACCAAGCCTCGCCGCTAGCGGTGCCGTTTATCTCGAATATAGCCACGGTGTCGTTATAGGGGACTACCCGTATTAAGTTGCCAGAGGTGGAGGGACCCCATATCCAAGAATCGCCCAGCTCAGGGTGTTTGAGTTGTAGATATAGAGTAAATGCTACGTCTCTGCTAGTTATGGGCTGGCCGTCCTGCCAATACTCGCCAGGCCATAACGACACTACGACGAAAGTCCTCTGCATTGTTATGTCCAGGGGCAGTGTTGTTGAGGTCACGCCTGTCAAGTTCATAACTATGAACTTAGAGCCTACAACATTGTAGGGCGCTGTGAACACCGGAGTAGTGGTCTGAGGCAATACGGTTATCTTAAACACATCGCCAGGGGCGTAGTAGCCCAACAGCGTGTATTGGTTCGAGACGCTCAACGTAGTGGGGTAGACTACCGTCACGTTGAAGAAGACCGGATACGCCGAGCTTATCTGTACTGTCTTCTGTGTCGACGAGCCCACCACCGCAGTTATGTTGACTACAGTCACGGTCACCTTGCCCCTATAGGTTATCCCTAAGAACACTGGAGTTCCTCCAACGATATTGCCGAAGTAGATATAGCTGGGCCACGACACATAGGGAACTTGGGAGAGGTCTAGGGTGGTCGTATAGGTCTGGACGTTAGTAGCGTTGACCGTAATTGTCGCCGTAGGGCCGCTTACGGAGACCGTTACGGGCACATATGCCGAATATGTCGTATACTGGAAGCCGTACCATCTGCCTAGGGCGGGTAGCAGGATGCCTTGGTAGGGATTCCAGAAGAATAACGGCCAGTACACCAGCCCGAAGACCGGGTACGCCGCGCCGCTACCCCAGAGTTGCGCCAACGGGTTCCAATTGGCCGGCGTGTACCACATGTTGCCTCCGACATATAGAGTCTCGTTCCTAGGCAGGGATATCGCGGTGGTAGTTTGGGCATATATCTGGGCCGCCAGAAGTAACACAAACATTACTAGGACCATCCCAAGGAACTTGGAGTTTTCTAGCATATGAGAATTAAATATCTCAGTGTTAAAAATATTATTTCTAATATTAGTAAAATAAATTATAGATATATGTAAAGTAATATTTTTAATACACTGAGATATTTATGGTTATATTACATATTAAATATCTTTAATCTAAATATACAAAAATATAATTATAAGTTTAGTAATACTAGGTGGTTCAATAAGGACCTTGAGTTCTAACCTAGAACAACATTTATAGTGATGTTTTTATTATGTACTAAGTTTTTAATCCATGAAACAATTTCCTAAGGGCTTCAAGTGGGGATGGTCCGGCGCTGGCTTCCAGTTCGAAATGGGACTTCCAGGCTCCGAGGACCCCAACACCGACTGGTATGCATGGGTCCACGACCCCGAGAACATAGCGGCCGGTCTGGTCAGTGGCGATTTCCCGGAGAACGGCGTTGCCTACTGGCACCTCTATAAACAATTTCACGACGAGACGGTGAGGATGGGACTCAACGCCATACGTTTCAACACCGAATGGTCTAGGATCTTCCCCAAGCCAACTTTCGACGTAAAGGTCAACTATGAGGTCAGAGGGGGCCGCGTGGTCTCGATAGACATCACAGAGAGGGCCTTGGAGGAGCTGGACCGCCTCGCCAACAAGGAGGCCGTCCAACACTATAGGGAGATGTTCTCCGACATAAAGGCGAGGGGACTCCACTTCATCTTGAACTTGTACCACTGGCCTATGCCTCTATGGGTCCACGACCCCATAAAGGTCAGGCGGGGAGACCTCACGGGGGACAATATCGGGTGGGCTTCGGAAAAGACCGTAGTGGAGTTCGCAAAATACGCGGCGTATATCGCGTGGAAATTCGGCGATATCGCGGACGAATTTTCCACGTTCAACGAGCCCAACGTGACGTACGGCCTCGGCTATATTTCCGTCAAGGCGGGCTTCCCGCCCGGCTATTTGAGCTTCCAATATGCCAGGAGGGCGGCCATTAACCTAATCACCGGACATGTCCGCGCCTATGACGCCATTAGGCTCACATCCAAAAAGCCAGTGGGCATAATCTATGCGGCCACTCCGGTCTACCCGCTCACAGAAGCCGACAGACAGGCCGCCGAGAGGGCGGCATACGACGGGCTGTGGTTCTTCCTAGACGCCGTGGCTAAGGGCGTCTTGGACGGGGCCGTGCAGGAAGACCTAAGGGGAAGGCTGGACTGGCTGGGGATAAACTACTACAGTAGGAGTGTAGTCACGCGCAGGGGGGACGGATATGCTGGAGTGCCCGGTTACGGCTTCGCTTGCGAGCCCGACTCCATAAGTAGAGATGGAAGGCCCACTAGCGACTTCGGCTGGGAGATATATCCAGAAGGCCTCTATGACATATTGATGCAGGTCTGGAAGAGATATGGGTTGCCCCTATATGTGACCGAAAACGGCATAGCGGATCAATACGATAGATGGAGGTCGTACTATCTAGTTTCCCACATCTCTCAACTACACCGTGCGCTACAAGACGGAGTAGACATAAGAGGCTATTTGCACTGGTCTCTAACAGACAACTACGAGTGGGCTTCTGGCTTCTCCAAGAAGTTCGGGCTCATCTATGTCGACCTCGCAACTAAGCGCCACTACTGGAGGCCAAGCGCCTATGTATATCGGGAAATAGCTAGAGCCAACGGGATACTTGAAGAGCTGGAGTTCTTGGAGAGAATACCGACGGCACTTCCTGAAGTCCAGAGGGCCCTCAGAGCGATACTCTAATGGCGGCGCGGCCCCTATTTGCAGTACTCTTGGCCATAGCCTTTTTGGTTTTGGCCTATTGGCGGTCCGGCGGGACGCGTATATATGTTGCCAACACCACGATGAATATGAGCTGCATGGAGCTCAAATGGCCCGACCAATCGCCGACACAAGTGGGGAAGTTCATCGCACAGATAAATATGTGGAATTTGAAGGGCGCGTCCGGCTCGGCCGTGTTGAAGTACTGTAACGGGACCTTTAGTTACGTCCAAGATCTGACCAATATAGTTGAGATCAACGCCAAGTCTTGGGTTGCTGGATATCCCGAGGTCTGGTTCGGCTATAAGCCCTGGGCGAGGCTCTCCTCGCTGGAGTCTCCACTACCCATGAAGGTGGCTGACCTGCTTAGCTCTAACTTGACTATTTACGTTAACTATGACGTGGAGGCGCGAGACTCCACATTACCCTTAGATTTCGCCTTCGACATATGGGTCACTAAATCTCTAGGCGAATCCAGCGTGGGGCCTGGAGAGCAGGAGATAATGATTTGGCTCTACTATCAACAATTGCGCCCTGCGGGACAACAAATAGGCGAAGTCGCCCTGCCCGCAGTTCTAGACGGCAAGTCCGTCGAGGCGACCTTCCAAGTTTACAGACAGCCCTCTATGCCCTGGGAATATTTGGCGTTTGTATTGACGCCACCTCAAAGGTCCGGCACTATTTCGTTTAAACTCGCCGACTTCATCAAAGCCGCCGCCAAGTTCACTAAGTTAAGCAACTACAGCGACATGTGGATTAACGACGTGGAGTTAGGGTCGGAATTCGGAAGTCCCGACACGAAGAACGCGGCGTTTAGTTGGACTTTACGTATAGACTACAGCGGCTAGTACACGGGCGTAAGCCAACGGGAATATTTCTCCTCCCTGCCCGTGACCACGCGCC
>JBEULO010000097.1:0-3142 GCA_041287225.1 Thermoproteus sp. | reverse complement strand
AATAAACAAAGACCAAACAACACACCCTTTTTCCGATTTTCTTTAATAGGTGTTTTACTTCCAGCGTGGACATCGCAATACCGCACGACGTGCTGGCCGAAGCTCCCGACGAGGAGAGTAAAGTGAGGAAATTGGGCTATATAGCTAGAGGCGCTGCCGTCTTTAGGGTCGAGAACATAATCATATATACCTATGGGCGGGTCGACTGGGAGGAGGTAGAACAAATAAAGTTGTTGCTGGAATATGCGGCCACTCCGCCGCATTTGAGGAAGAAAGTCTTCAAGCTCGATAGGAGGTTGAAGCTCGCCGGCCTCTTGCCCCCGCTTAAAATACCCAGCCATTTGGCCTCCAGAGAGCCATCTATCGGCGATGCGGTCGAGGGGGTCGTGGAGCGTTGGGACGGCTATTACTCCATGGTGTATATAGGCGGGAGGAAATACGCCAAAGTCCCCAAGCCGTACCCCATAGGCTCCCGGCTGATAGTAAGGATAGAGGCGGAGACGGACAGGCCCGACGTGTTTAGGGCAGTGGTCTTGAAGAACCCGCCGGACTATTGGGGCTATAAGGTGGCAGTTAAGCCCTTTAGGCAACTAGCCGAGGGCTACGACGCGGTCATCTATACGGGCAGGGAGGGGAAGTCGATATGTGAAGGACTTCCGAGACCTGTGGGGAAAGTCCTGGTGGTCTTCGGGGGGCCTAGAGCAGGCGTCGACGAAATAGCCGAGACGGAGGGCGTCGAGCTCAAGGGCTATTTCTTGAACTTCGCCCCTAGGCAGGGCGTGGAGACCATAAGGACCGAAGAGGCCGTGTTTATAGTGCTCGCGCTCCTCAATTACGCCGAGATGTGTAGTGTGGGGAGGCCCGTTAGGTCACCTACTTAATACGCGTTTGAGGCCGGGATATACCTCCATTAATCCCTCTTGTAGTATCTGCGTGTAGTAGCCCAGCCCTATTTCCACCAGCAATATCAAGCCGACGCCTGAGCCCCAGACCCCGAAGATATCGCCGATGGCGGCCAGCGTGCCTGCGATCATGCCGCTGAGTAATATCAGGGTGCTTATAGGTCTCTTTAAGATGCGGGCGACTATCCTCTCGCTTTGCCTAAAGCCCGGCACGTGGAGGCCGGACTCCACAAGGCTCTTGGCGTAGTCCTCGGGCCCTATGCCGCCTATCTGCCCCCACAGCCATGCGAAGATCGCGGCGAGCGTTGCGTAGAGGATTATATGAAGCACTATGTAGTCGGGCGTCAAGATCCTTGCGGGCATCATGGCGGTCAGCAATATGGCGAGGGCTGGCGATATGCCGCCGGTCAGCGCGGCCAGCCCCGCTATGATCTGTTCGGCCAATATCAACGAGTAGGCGGTGAATATTATAGGGATTACGGAGACGTACATAAACCTCAATGGTATGTTTATCCTAAACCCCCAGTACTGAGTATATGCGGCGGGTATGTTCACATGCATTTGTTCTATATAGACGAGTATGTAGGCCAATATCAAAGTGGCGGCCAGGCTTATCACGTCGGGAAGAGCCGTAGTGCCTACCTGCCTATAGAGGAGCGCCAATATGCCCGGGCCGGCCCCATATATCGTGTTGTATATAGCGACGGCGAGCGCCGGTATGAAGCCGAGAGGCAACTGCATGGCGGGGTAGTCGGCCGGGTTGACGTTGGGAAGTGTGGGCATGTTCCAAGAGAACAAGTCGACGAAGAAAGTCCTGGTGACCGACAGCAATATTATCAAGTTTATGGCGCTACCGCCGAAGCCCCACCCTTTGGCTATCATGTCGTCGAGCAGTATCACTATCTGTGTGGCTATGAGCAGTTGGACCACCACCGCCGCCGCCTCGATAGGAGTCAACGGGCCGAAGGCCCCTGTGGCTATACTAGCCGCCGCCTCGCCGGCCGCCATTATCAAGGCCAACAGCTTCTGGAAGGCCGAAAATCTAAGCCTGTCCTTTTTGTCCTCTAGGTCGAAGGGCAGTAGGTTCGAGAATTGTAATATCTCCATTATTATGCCCGCGACCACTATGGGGCCTATGCCCAGCTGGGCCCAAGTGCCGAACGTGGTGCCGAATATCGTCGAGACTAGGGGGTTGTAGAATATAGAGGCGACGCCGGTGGGCGCGGTCCTGTGTATGCCCCAGAGCGGAGTTATGGTCATCATTATGTAGACCAAAGCCGCCAACGCGGTCCACATCAGGCGGGTGGACAGAGGAAGCGCCTTTTTGGGCCGCTGGACGGTCAAAAGGCGTTCTAGAATTGGATCTAGCGATTCCATTACCTATGGACCACCGAGTGGACTATGCGCACCTCGCCTCCCGCTTTGACTATCTTCTCTACGGCCCCCCTAGTGGCGACGGGGGTATAGACCACGACGGCTTTAGTTATCTTTCCGCCGCCCAACAGCTTGTTGTAGCCCAACTTGACGAGGTCCACCACATATCTGTCGCCCTCCTTTACCGCCTCGCCGAGCCTCTCCATTTCTGCTATCAGGTCTTCGAGCCTCCCGACGTTTATAGGCCTCCATTCTATAGATATGGCCTTGGGCTGTTTAAAGCCGTGTTTGCCGTAGAAGGGCCAGCCCGAAGTCTCCTCGGCGTGTACCATCACGAAAGACCACTTGTGTTTATGGAAGCCCACCATGCCCTTGCCCCCAGAAGATCCGCTCTTCCGATGCTGTCCGACCCTCCCCCAGCCGTGAGTCCTCGTGCCCCGTCTATACTTAATTGCGGGCTTAAAACGGCGTACCATCGCTGGAAACCATTGACCTCTTTATAAATTATTCCTCGGCAGAGCGGCACGACGTAAGGCGCTACGGCCAGCGGCGCCGTCGAGCCGTCCGCTCCATACGCCGGTCGATTGGCGGAGAGAAGGGCGTCGATGTGCGCGGGCCCACAACTCGACGTCTCGGTTGGGGTACGCATATTTGCTGTATAGCCAGCGGCCCTTAATGTACCTAAGCGCTTCGGCTGGCGGGAGATCCGATATAAAGTCTCATCGCAGACTCCACGACGTGGAGAGGCTCATCGCCGAGTTGATCCAATGTAGGAGGTGTCCGAGACTGGTGGAGTATAGGGAGTCTGTGCGGCCTCTGCCTAGATTTAGGGGGCAGGAATATTGGAGGCGCCCAGTGCCTCCGTG
>JBEULO010000096.1:0-3186 GCA_041287225.1 Thermoproteus sp. | reverse complement strand
CGCCGTGGGGTAGTCGTAGGCCGTGATCATGGCCAGCTTCCTCCTCCCCTTAGATTCGAGAAAATACCTCACGGTCCTCTTCTCGGACATAAGCCGGAGTAACCACTTGATTAAAATAGTTAGATTCCGCCTATACAAAGGCCACAATAAAAATGTCTACGCCGGAATTTATATGACCGGAGCCGATCACGCCGACGGCCATCAAGCGCGGGGCATGCTTACGGCGGGTCCAGCCTTACCCCCAGCCTCTCCAGCCTCCTCTTCAGCTCCTCTAGGTCCTCTCCGTCTCCGTATATCACGAAGCCGTCGCCTTCCCTTTCGGCCAGCAGGAGGCGCCAAGTGCCGCCGCGCCTCAACGCGAAGGTCGGCCTCAAGTCCTCGTCCATATGCACCCTGAAGTCCTCTTCCTCGTAGACGACGACGCCGAAGACGGCCTCGGAGGCCTTGCGGCTCTGGGCCACAAGCGCCAAGAGGTAGTCGTCTCCGATGCGTAGGCGGCACCGCCCCTTCCTACAGGTCCACTTGACCCCTCTCGCCTTCGTGCCGAGCCTATACACATCTTGATAGACCCAGGGCCCTCCCTCAGTCGTTTTGGCTATTGTGACCTCCACCCTCTTCCTGTCCAGCGCCTTGACGAATATCTTTAAGCGGCCGTCGTCGAATACCTTCTCGCCGTATACCGCCTCGGCCAGCCTATCGTCGAGCAGGTTGAGCTTGTGGGCGTCCGGCTCGAATACCCACAGCCTACAGTCGTCGTCTGAGTTGCAGACCAACGTGGACTCCACGCCGAGGCCCTCCCTCAACGCCTCTCTGAGGGCCTCCAACACCTCCCGCCTTCCCTGCGCCTCTAGGGGCATGTATATTTTTGGGCTTAAAACCGGCTGAGCGCTAGGCCCCCCTCGGCCAGTTTGAGGAGCCTCTCGGCTATACGCCTCACGGCCCTCCCGAGATTTTCGTCGTTATTGAAAGACTTGACTATCTCTTCGAGCTCGCGCCGCGGGGCGCCTTTGAGCTCCTCGGCCAGCTTCACCATATTGGGCACCGCCCTGACGACATTGTCGACTATAGTTATCGAGGCGGCCCTCGCCGTGCGGGAGAGGGGGTTTAGGTCTACTGCAATTACGGTCTTTCCCATTTTTCTAAGCGCCTCCGTCCTGTCGCCGTCTTCTAGAGGCACAAACACCACGTCCGCCACGTATATGCCCCGGCACGACACCCTCCTCCTCTCGCTGATAAGCTCCTCCCTCTCCCTCGTGCGGTAGAATAGGTTGACCTCCAGCGCCGCCCCCACCGCCTCCGCCAGCTTCACAACGCCGTCGGGCACCAGCGCGGCCACGTTGCCGTTGACGGATATGACGGGCCGACTCGCCAGGAGCATAGCCGCCACCGCCGCCCTCTCGGCCTCCCAAGCCTCCTCCGTGGTCGCCTCGCCTATGAGGTAGTCGAAACACTCGCCACGCCCCTGCGCGATGAGGCCTTGGGGGGCCACGTAGCCCTCCCTGAAGCCCTCCACAAGCCTCTCCCTAATCAAGAGGGACTCCCTCCTGGGGTGGTTGGGAGGAATCACAAAGGCGCCGTCCCACTCCTATATATCCTTTCGCCTCTTTAGGAGCCTCTCGGCGGCCCTCTGTTGGAGCTAGACTCGCTGTGAGCTCCGGTCGAGGCGCCTTACGTAGCTCTTGTAGGCGTCACCATCGGGCAGGGGCTCCTTCGAGCGTCTGGACCAACTATTTAAACGACGACCCCCGGAGATACGTGCTTGAGGTAGAGAGGCCGTGGAGGGATCTGGAAAAATACAGGAAGGATAGGCTCGCCGAGGCTCTATACGAGGCGGAGCTCGCAGAGAGGTTCCTAAAAAACGGCCTTCTGAGAAACGCCGCGGCCAAGGCCTTCCAGGCAGTTAAGGCGTATCTCGCCTCTGAGGCCGCCGGGAGGAGAGAAGTCGTCGCGGAGGCTTACCCCGGCGTCAAGTCCACGAGGCGCGGGCGGAAGGTGGCGAGGGCGGACTGGATAATTGCGGCGATGCCCACGAACAAGATGAAGGAAGTCGCACAGCTCCTCGGAGATAGAGAGCTGGAGCTCGCCGTGGAGAAGGCCCTCGACCTCCACGAGTTTCAATACAACGGGCTCGACCACGTGGCCAGATATGCGAGCAGAGAGGTTGTGGAAAAAGATATAGCGGACGTCGTGGAGTTCGTGAGGAGGCGGGTCGGCCAGCAACCTCACACGAACGCTGACTAATTCATATGGAGGTGGCCGAGAGGCTACGAGGAGTACAAAGTCATGTTGGGCCAGTATGGGGAGCGGCCGGTCGAGGGCCATGAGGGCCAGAGTGTTAGTGCCACTACACGTGACGTCTATGTGGTTCCCCGTCTATGCGGATTCTCCAGCCCTTACGGGCTCGGTGGGGGCCGGCGTAGTGTTGAGGCCAGGCGTAGTTGTGGATATAAGCCCCGCTGACTCTGCATCCCGGCCTCGGCTTCCCCACATCGAGGCGGTCCTGGGGAGGATGGGCTTCTCGGCCCGCATCGTCTACAGGTCGCCGGTTCCTTTAGGCGTGGGGTATGGAGTCAGCGGGGCAGTCGCGCTCGGCGCCGCTTTGGGCGTCGCGGCGGCTAAAGGCTCCTCTCTCCTCGACGCTGCCCGCATCGCCCACGAGGTCGAGGTCTCCATGGGGACGGGCTTGGGGGACGTAATCGCGGAGTTCTACGGCGGGGGCATAGAGGTGAGGGCCAAACCGGGCGCCCCCGGCGTCGGAGTCGTGGATAGAATACCCCATCCGCCCCGCCTAGTGGCGTTGACCTACAATTTCGGCTTCGAGGACACGAGGGCCATGCTCCAACGCCTCGGGGAATTTCTAGCGGGAGAGGGGAGGAGGATCGTGGAGCGCCTCCTTAGAGATCCAACTTACTACTCCTTTTTGGAGCTAAGCGCGCAGTTCTCCCGCGCGGCCGGCTTTTTGACCCAAAAGCTGGAGGACGCCGTGAGGCCCTGCTCGAAGTGGGGAGACGGCTATTACGCCAAGAAGGGCGTCTTGGTCTTTCTGACCTATGAAGATACGGCAGACGAAGCCGCGCGTTGCCTCTCGGAGGGGGGCCTGCCGCCTCGGCGCTTCCGCTTGAGCCACTCCGGCGCTGTGGTGTTGCAGGGTTATGGGCGGTCCCCGCCGTTGCCATCGTCCCCATC
>JBEULO010000095.1:2683-3187 GCA_041287225.1 Thermoproteus sp. | reverse complement strand
GAAGACGAGGGCCCTCCCCTCGAACTTCAACATGTCGGCGGCGCCTATTTTCATCACGGCGCCGTCGGGGGCCAGATTGCCCCAGAGTATGCGTATCCCGCTGTAGGGCTTGTAGGGCCTCTCCACGTCGTATATTATGCCGGACTCCGGCACGGCGGGGGGTTGCCAGCGCTCCAACAGCTTGCCTATGGGCTCGCCCTCGACCGTGAGGGCGTCGGGCCTCAAGAGGCCGGCCCTATAGAGCTTCTTCAAGACGCGGGGGGCGCCCCCGATCCTCTCCAGGTCCTGCATGGCGTAGGGCCCCGCCGGCCTGAGGGCGGCTATTACGGGGACCTTCCTGCTAATCTCGTCGAAGTCCCTCAACGTGAACTTGACGCCGGCCTCGTGGGCGATGGCCAGGAGGTGGAGGATTGCGTTCGTGGAGCCGGCCGTGGCGAATAGGGCAACCGCCGCGTTGTAGAGGGCGTCGTAGGTGACCACGTCCCTCGGCCTTATGCCCAGCTC
>JBEULO010000095.1:0-2650 GCA_041287225.1 Thermoproteus sp. | reverse complement strand
GCCATGGTGTTGGCGGTGAACATGCCCTGGCAGGTGCCGTAGGTGGGGAAGGACAGCTCCTCCACCCGTTTGAGCTCCTCCAGTGTGATCCTCCCCGCGTGGTATGCCCCCACGGCCTCGAATACGTCCTCGATGGTGAGCTCCCTATCGCCCAGCCATCCCGCCTCAGCCGAGCCGCCGTAGAGGTAGACGGCGGGGAGGTTCAGCCGCACCATGGCCATCATTATGCCGGGCTGCGTCTTGTCGCACCCGCCTATCCCCACCCAGGCGTCTACGCCGTGGGCGTTTATCTGCGCTTCGGCGGTGTCGGCGATTAGGTCCCTACTGATCAGAGAGTACCTCATCCCGGGCGTCCCCATATTTATCCCGTCGTTGACCACAATCGTAGGCGCCGCGAGGGCCACGCCCCCCGCCTCCTTCACGCCCTCCTTGACGTAGCGGACGAGGTCCAGATTGTGGAAGTTGCAGGGGCCGAGCTCGGACCAGGAGACCAGAACGCCCACTAGCGGCTTGCCGAAGTCCTCCTCGGTGAACCCGACGGCGCGTAGATAGGGCCTGTGAGGGGCGTTGTCGACTCCGTCGTACCACTGCGCCGACCTCACCTTGACTTTGACCATATTCAGGAGCGTTGGTCTATTTAAATGCTTTCTCCGGCCATCTACGCGACGCCGGCCTACGTCTCATCGTCGGATCTACACGACGGCCAGCGCCGCGGCCGGACGCCGACGGCGGTAGGGAAGAGGCCGGCGACCGATCGGCGTCAAGAGGGCGGAGGAGCCGGGCCTTAGGCTTTCGAGGTGGCCGCGACTATGGATATGTAGGAAACATTTTTCTGGGTAATTTGTTTCCTATATGGAACAGGTTTTCAGGGAGCTATTAGAGGAGTGGCTACACGGCGAGAGGCCGCAAGTCGTCGAGAGGGAGCTAGAGGCGGTCTTGGAGCCCGGCCTCGCCTTCGCGGTGGTGGGTCCGAGGAGGGCGGGCAAGACCTATTTCCTCTACCAGCTGGGCAGATACGGCGGCTTCTACTTCAATTTCGAGGACATCCGGCTGGCGGGGCTTAGGCCCCGCCACTTCTCGGCGTTCCTTAAGGTTCTGGCCGAATACGGCGCGGGGAGGGGGGCGCTGTTGCTTTTAGACGAAGTGCAGAACGCGCCCGCTTGGGGGCGCTGGGTCAGGACGCTCCTCGACAAGGGGTTCCGAGTGGCCCTCGCCGGCTCGAGCTCCAAGTTGAGACAAGACGAGGTCTCGACAGAGCTTAGAGGGAGGTATATATCCCGCCTGCTCCTGCCCTTTTCCTTTAGGGAGTTCTTGAGGGCGCGCGGCTACGGCGCGGCGCCGACGCATCCAGAGGCCAGGGGGAGGATGTTGGCGTCGCTTAGAGAATACCTAGAGCTGGGCGGCTACCCCGAGGCCGTATTGAAGCCGGACCTCGCGCGGTCCCTCCTCAAAATGTATAGAGAGACTGTGGTGTATAGGGACGTGGTGGAGCGACATAGAGTTAGAGACCCGAGGGGCCTCGAGCTCTTCCTCTCCCTAGTGGAGTCCTCGTTCGCGAGGCCCTTTTCTATCTCCTCGGCGTATAGGACCATGAGGGGGGCCGGCTTCGAGAAGAGCAAAAAGACTCTGGCCGCCTATCTGCGCTATTTGGAGGAGGCCTACTACGTGATAACGGCGCCCAAATTCGGCCCCGGGAAGACGCCGTTGGTCCAGCCCAAAAAGGTGTATCCAGTCGACCCGGCTACGTCGGGGATTTCAGCAAGAAGATGGAGACGGCAGTAGCCGTGGAGCTTCTACGTAGGGGGAGGCGGCCGACGTATCATAGAGAGAAGAGAGAGGTGGACTTCTACATCCCCGAAGAGGGCCTATACATACAAGTGACCTACGCGTCCTCGTGGGACGAAGTGGACAGGAAGGAGGTAGAGGCCCTCGCAGACGCGGCGAGGCGTGGAGGGAGGGCCCTTCTTGTGACTTGGGACCTAGAGGGGAGGCTCGCCAAAGGCGGCGTGGCCATAGAGGCCGTGCCCCTCTGGCGCTGGCTCCTCGGCGTATAGG
This sequence comes from Thermoproteus sp., assembly GCA_041287225.1. Lineage (GTDB taxonomy): Archaea > Thermoproteota > Thermoprotei > Thermoproteales > Thermoproteaceae > Thermoproteus. The sequence continues at coordinate 595 of JBEULO010000095.1, read as the reverse complement.
CGCCTCCGCGCCGCCAGCTCGGCGCGAGGCCAAAGGGCCGCGTCGACGGCATGAGGCATTTCGCCGCCCTCTCAACGGCTCTGACGGGCGAGGCGGGGCCGCCTTTCGGCGGAGATACGGCCTCCAGCGCTCTGGCAGATAGGCAGGCCTGCGGAGAATTCGGCTAGTTGGGCCCTACGGAGCTGTCGAAGAGGCGTAGGGCCTCTTGCGGCTTTCAGCCCCTATGCGGCGGACGGACCTTGTAGATTTCTCTCACCATTGTGCCTACGCCCACTATTCCCACGACCGAGAGGACCAATATGGTGCCTATATTTATCGAGTCTAGATTGGGCACGGGGACTCCGGTGGCCAGCCCCCAGTTGTCTATAGCCGGCAACGCCAAGATCAAAGCGCCTGCGGCCATAAACAGCATCCCGCCGTAGTATAGAGTAAAGCCGGCGGTGCGTCTAGCTATCCTAGTTATCTGCTCCTCCGAAAGGCCTCTCCTCCTCATTATGGAGCCGAATAGGGCGCCCAGGACGACTTGTAGGGCCATGGTGCCCAGCCCGAAGAAGAGGCCGGGCAGCGGCGCGTAGGCCAGAGAGCCCACCTGCGG
>JBEULO010000094.1:0-25832 GCA_041287225.1 Thermoproteus sp. | reverse complement strand
TCCATGTCAAATAAACGACAAGAAGTTTATGAATATGATGAAAGCGCTGGCCGCGTAGGCGATTGCGGAGAGCCTCCTATCTAGGTACGGAGAGGCGAACTTGACGAGAGGCAACAGGACTGCAGGTAGCACTAAGCTCAACACCACTTGCGTGTAGACTAGCAGACCGAGCGGATTGAGCCCCTCTAGCAACATGACCGCCGTGGGCGCGATATTTATGGCCCTGAGAAGCGCCCTGGCTCTATATCTCGCAACGCTTCGGCTGAATATCCTTTCCATCATCAAGGCGCCTGCTTGCACCGAAACGGCCGAGGAGGCGAGCCCCGACGAGAGCAAAGCTATAGAGAAAGCATATCCGGCGAGGGGGCCGTAGAGCGGCTCGAGTACTTTAGGCACCGACGACAGTTGTACGTCAGCGGCGCCATATAGGGCATAGGCCGCTACTATCTGCATTGCGGCGTTGACCGCCGAAGCTACGCCGAGGTTGTAAAGAGTCTGGAACTTATGGGTGCGCCTATCCAGCCCCTCAACTATATGGGAGTGGAGCACCAAGGCGTGCGGCATCACGGTCGCGCCTATTATCGATGCGGCGTATAACGCCTCGCCGGGCCTTAACGTCGGCACGACAGAACGGTAGACCAGTTTGGCCAAATCGGGCTTGACTAATATCAACTCTATTAGGAAGCTGAAACCGACTATAGAGGCTAGAGCCCCTATTGCGGCGAAGTACGCCCTCCCCCTATCTCCGAGCAACAACAGCAGAAATACGTCGATAGAGCCGAGAACTACGTCGAGATATAACGGCAAGCCTGTCAGTAGCCTGAACGCTATAATGAGCCCAACGAATTCGGCCAGATCGGTGGCGAGCGCCACCGCGAAGAGGGCAGGCACGTAAAGCGGCCATAGGGGCCTCATGCGGGTCCTTATGTGATCCAAAACCCCCCTTTTTGTCTCTATGCCCAAGACGCCAGATATGTATTGGTACATAATAGCTAGAAAGCCCGACAGCCAAACGATCCACAATAGGTCTAAGCCGTATTCGGCGCCGGCCGCTATATTAGCGCCGAAGTTGCCCGGATCTATATATGCTATGCTTACCACAGTCGCAGGCCCTATTAGGTCCACGAAGCCTCTTGATGTGGCGTATAAATTTTTATCCCAATCTAAAAATTCCCTTGAAGATGTCGGCTATCTGTATCGCCACTAGGCCCTTATATACCGGCGAAAAATTAGATCGGACTAAATTAACGGATGGCTAAAAGAAAAGCGCCTCTTGCGTAAACAACACTAAAATTAGGGGTTGAATAAACGCCCATGAAGTTGTACGAATATGAGGCAAAGGAAATTTTGGCTAAATACGGCGTAAAGATACCTAAAGGCGAGCTGGCATTCACGCCTGAGGAGGTCCGCAAGACAGCCGAGAAGATAGGAAAGCCGGTCGTCCTGAAGGCACAAGTCACTGTGGCCGGCCGCGGCAAGGCGGGAGGCATAAAGGTGGCCAAGACGCCCGAGGAGGCCGAGTCGTTGGCTAGGCAGATGTTCGGGATGACCATCAAGGGCCTTGTGGTGAAGAAGATATACGTGACTGAATATCAAGAGGTGGAGAGGGAGATGTACCTCAGCTTGATAATAGATAGGGCCACTAGGAGGTACCTCTTCCTGGCCTCGCCGATAGGCGGCGTCGATATAGAGGAGATAGCGAGGAAGGAGCCCGATAAGATAAAGAGGGTTTATGTGGACCCCTTCGAGGGCCTTAGGGACTTCCACGTGAGGTCCATAGTGTCTTGGCTGGGCATAAAGGCAGGCACGCCCCAATGGGATCAAGCCTCCAGTATAGTCAAGGCCATGTATAGAGCCATGGTGGAGCTAGAGGCCGAGCTGGTCGAGTCGAATCCGCTGGCCATAACCAAATCTGGCGAGGTGGTCCCGCTGGACGCAAGGATAATTGTAGACGACAACGCCCTCTATAAACATCCCGATTTGGAGAAGGCGTATGAAGAGGACCCGAGGGACGTGACCGAATTTGAGCGCTACGCCCAAAAGATAGGCTTCAACTACGTGGAGCTCGACGGCGATGTAGGCATTATAGGAAACGGCGCCGGCCTCACCATGTCCACTATGGACCTCGTCTATCACTTCGGAGGGAGGCCTGCGAACTTCTTGGACATAGGAGGCGGAGCCTCCCGCGATGTGGTTAAGGAGGCGTTGAAGGTGCTTTTAAGGCATCCTAGAGTCAAGGCCATATTCATAAACATATTCGGCGGGATAACACGTGCGGATGAAGTCGCCGCCGGCGTCGAGGCCGCCTTGAAGGAGTCCGGCCCCACGGACAAGAAAATTATCGTCAGGATGAAGGGCACCAACGAGGAGCTGGGCAGAGAGATGTTAGCCAAATTGGGCATACCTCTATATGAAAATGCCGAAGAGGCCGCACAAAAGGCAGTAGAGGCGGCGAGGCTATGACGGTCCTAGTGGGCCCCAACACGAAGGTAATAGTCCAGGGGATAACGGGGAAGGAGGGGAGCTTCCACGCCCAGAGGATGTTAGAATACGGCACTAAGGTCGTCGGCGGCGTCACGCCTGGAAAGGGAGGCACGACCGCCGCCGGGCTTCCTGTGTTCGACACAGTAGAGGAGGCAGTCAAAACCACTGGCGCCAACGCTTCTGTGGTGTTCGTGCCCGCGAAATTCGCCTCTGAGGCCGTCTACGAGGCCGTAGACGCGGGGATAAAGCTCATAGTCGTAATAACGGAGCACATACCCATACACGAGACCTTGAGGTTTGTGAGCTACGCCAAGGCCAGAGGCGTGAACGTAATAGGGCCGAACTGCCCCGGCATAGTCGCGCCTCCCGTGCGGACTAAGCTAGGCATAATGCCCAACAGCATATACCAAACGCCGGGGAGGATAGGCGTTGTGAGCAGATCCGGCACTCTGACCTACGAGATATCCTACCAGCTGACCCGCGCGGGCCTGGGCATAAACACGGCAATAGGCGTGGGGGGAGACCCCATAGTGGGGACCGACCTAGTCGAGGCTACGCTCTTGATGTCGCAAGACCCCGACGTAGACGCCATAGTGGTCATCGGCGAGGTCGGCGGGGACGCCGAGGAGAGGCTCTCGAGGCTGTACGCAGACGGCGCCATAAAGAAGCCGATAGTGGCCTATGTGGCCGGAAGGACGGCGCCGCCCGAGAAGAGGATGGGCCACGCAGGCGCCATCGTGATGCTGGGCTCGGGCGACGCTAACAGCAAGGTCAGAGCCTTTAGGGAGGCCGGCATCCCTGTCGCCGACACGCCGATGGAGGTGCCCCAGCTGGTCCTCAAGGCGTTGAGGAAATAGGTTTTTCGCGTCAATTTTTGTGAAGGGCTACTGCGAAATTTGCGGGTGGGAGCCCGCCGAGTATATATGCCCCAAATGCGGCCGGCGCGTTTGTAGGTACGATATGGGCGCGCGGTACTGCCGCGCGTGCGAAGAGACGCTCTGTAAGCTCTGCGGGACGCGTTACGCCGTGTCTACCTGCTATAAATGCGGCCGTCTGGTATGTGAGAACTGTAGCGTCAGGCGGGGCCTTTCTCGTATCTGCCTTGAATGTCTAGCCGCAGAGGCCTCCGGCAGGTAAATATTATTATATAAACTATATATATCAAAATATTTAATAGGGCACCAAGAATCGGTCTATGGATCTGTCAAAGCTGTTAGCTGAAAGGACCGCCCACATGAGGGCGAGCGAGATTAGGGAACTGCTCAAGTGGGCCACGGCAGACGTCATATCGTTCGGCGGAGGTATGCCCGACCCGTCGACATTTCCCCTAGAGGACATAGCGAGGATAAGCGCCTATGTGTTGGAGACTTACGGCAATAAGGCCCTACAGTACGGCCAGACCGAAGGCGTGCCCGAATTGAGAGAAGAGCTCGCCAAGTTCTCCGCGTCGAACGGCATAAAGGCGACGGCCGAAAACATAATAGTCACGGTGGGCTCGCAGGAGGCCTTGGAGCTCCTCGGCAGGTTGTTCCTAGACGGGGAGTCTGTGGTTATTACCGAGAACCCCACATACATAGCTGCGCTCCAGTCGTGGCGCGTATATAGGCCGAGGCTGGTGGGCGTGCCTATGGACGACCGCGGGATGAAGACCGACATGTTGGAGGAACAAGTGAGGAGACTAAAGGCCGAGGGGGCCAAGATAAAGTTCATCTACACCGTGCCCACCGCGCAGAACCCGACGGGGGTCACCATGCCCGACGAGAGGAGAAAACACCTGTTGGAGATAGCTGAAAGCAACGACCTACTCGTAGTGGAGGACGACCCCTACGGCTATTTCATATTCGACAACATAACTGTGACTAGGATCAAGGCGATGGACCGCTCGGGGAGGGTCGTCTACCTCTCAACGGCCTCGAAGATATTCAGCCCAGGCCTCAGGCTGGGCTGGGTGGTGGCCGACCCCGAATTAATAAAATGGTTCGCCTTAGGTAAACAAGCCTTGAACTTAAACACGCCGACTTTGAACCAATACCTACTCCTAGAGGGGCTGAAGAGAGGCGTCATACAGAGGAACATACCCAAGATAGTCGAGCTCTATAGGAAGAAACGCGACGCCATGTTGGCCGCGTTGGAGGCGTATATGCCTAAAGGCGTCACTTGGACGAAGCCTTCAGGCGGCATGTTCATCTGGGTCAGAGTCCCCGAGAAGATAGACACTAAGGAGATGTTGAATACAGCCATAACTAAATATAAAGTGGCCTACGTGCCCGGCCACGGGTTCCACATAAACGAAGGCGAGGGGAAGAACACTATGCGCCTCAACTTCACCTACAGCACGTTCGAACAGATTGATGTTGGCATTAAGCGCCTAGCCGATGCCATACGCGAATTTTTATGAGAGAGCCGCCGCTGGACGAGGCGACAGCCGTAATTAAAGAACAACAGAGGCGCGGGGCCATCCACAGAACTCCTCTTTTTAGGTCCGAATCGCTGTCTAGGATACAAAACGGCGAGGTCTATCTAAAACTGGAGGCGCTCCAGAAGACCGGCTCCTTTAAGATAAGGGGGGCGTACTACGCGATGTATAAATACATACAGGAGGGCTATAGGCGATTCATAACGGCGTCTGCCGGAAACCACGCCCAGGGGGTCGCCTACGCGGCTCAACTGCACGGCGTAAAGGCCACAGTGGTCATGCCGTCGACGACCCCCTGGCTGAAAGTCAAGAAGACCATGGACTACGGAGCCGACGTAATTCTCCACGGCGAGAGTTACTACGAGGCCGAGAAGAAGGCGTTGGAATTGGTCGCACAGAACGTGAAATTCCTACACGCCTACAACGACCTATACGTCATAGCTGGCCAGGGCACTATAGGCGTCGAGATATTGGAGGATCTAGGCTCGGTGGACGCGGTGGTGGTCCCGATAGGCGGGGGAGGCTTGATTTCGGGCATAGCCTACGCGGTGAAGAAGGCAAGACCCAACGTGAAGATTTACGGAGTTCAGTCCTCGGGGGCTCCCTCGGTCTATTTGTCGCTGAGGGAGGGCAGGATAATAACATTAGATAGAGTGGACACTATAGCCGACGGGATTGCCGTCAAGAGGCCGGGCGAGATCACTATGGCGTTCATAGAGAAGTACGTAGACGACGTAGTGCTTGTAGACGACAACGAGATAACAGACGCCATATACCTCCTGGCGGAAAGGGCGAGGGTTATCGCTGAGGGCGCCGGCGCGGCGTCAGTCGCCGCATTGATGTCGGGCAAGTTGAATCTAGAGGGCAAAAAGGCCGTGGCGGTGGTGTCGGGCGGCAATATAGACGCAACAACGCTCGTGAGGGTTTTAAACAAGGCGATGGCCAGACAGAAGAGGATAGTGAAGTTCGTCGGCGAGGTGCCAGACAGGCCCGGCATGCTGGCGGCGGCCGCTTCGGTCTTGGCGAGACATAACGTAAACGTGATAGACGTCTACCACGAGCGTTACGACCCCCACCAGAGGCCCAACTACGTCGAGCTTGTCTTCGTGACGGAGATCCCCGGCAATTTGGACCTCGACGCCGTATTGAAGGAGCTGGGGGAACAGGGCTTTAAGTTCAGAGTAGCTTAAAATATAGAAGTTTTTAGATACATGCGTACAAGGCTCCTGTACCAAGAGGACAGCTACATAAAGGAGTTCGAGGCCGCCGTTCTCGACGTAGCGGGCCAGAAGGTAGTTCTGGACAAAACGGCGTTTCACGACGGCGAGGGGGGCGTACAGGCGGATACAGGCTATCTGGAGGCCTCGGGCGCGAGGTATAGGGCCAAGGCGGGCAGAGAGGGAGACGAGGTGGTCCACATAATAGAGGGGCAGCACTCCTTGAGGCCGGGCGATGTCGTGAAGGGCGTCCTCGACTGGGAGCCTAGATACAAGAAGATGAGACTACACACGGCGGCCCATATGCTCTCGGCTGTACTGTACAAGAGGTATAATGCGCTCATAACCGGCGGCGATATAACGCCGGAATACGCCAGAGACGACTTCAATATAGAGGGCGATATGGCTGCCGTCAGGAAGGCCTTCGAGGAGGCGGTGGCCGAAGTCAACGAACTGGCTGCTAGAGGCATAGAGGTCAAGGTCTACTGGTTGCCTAGAGAGGAGGCCCTTAAGATACCCGGCATAACGAAACTAGCAGAAAGGGCTCCGCCCAACCTCCCCACGTTGAGGATAGTGGAGATACCCGGAGTCGACATACAAGCAGACGGGGGGCCCCACGTCAAAAACACGTCCGAGATAGGGACGGTGAAGATACTCAAAATAGAGAATAGAGGTAAGGGGAAGAAACGGATATACTACACGGTCTCATAGGACTAAACGCTCGGGCTCTAGACATCTATTCTTCGCCAGGGCGCTCGTCGGCACCTCAACTCCGCCGAACAGCTCGGCCTTCTCCTCCCCCAAAACGAGCGCCGCGGCTATTCTAGCTATTGCGTCGGCCTTCATGATCCCGCTACCGCTAGTGCCCGCCGCCACGTAGAGCCCATCTGCCAGTTTGTCGACTATCGCCACTTCATCTACAACGTTTTCGTCGTAATATCCGTGCCAGGCGTTGTGGGGAGTCCTGCCCTCAAAGGCCGGCACGTATTTGCTTAACAGCGGATATATGCCGTAGCGCCACAAGCCCTCCTCTACGCCAGCCTCCTCGAAGCCGTAGGGCCTCCTGTCGGCGAGGCCGATCCAGAAGTTGCCCTCGTCCGGCTCCGGCCTTATGTAAACGCCTCTGGGCAGTATTACAAAAGGCATAGAGCCCTCGCCCGTGAGGGAGCCGTCGTAGAGCATAGCCCTCAGCTCGCCCTCGGCCTTGACCACGAAGACCTGCCTCTTTCTGGGCCTTAAGGGAAGCCCGTATCCCAAAGACGCCGCCAAGTCGCCGGTCCAAGCACCTGTGGCCAACACAACTGCGTCGGCCTCCAGGTCGCCTGAGGTTGTCGACACCCCCCGCACCTCGTAGTCCTGCCAGGCGAAGGGCTCTCCGGGAATACCCAACGGCTTTTTCGGCCTGGCCAAAAGGCTCGTCATCTTCACCCCATATGCGGTCTTGCCCCCCAGCTTTAAGAACTGGCTTTCATAATAGCGCAGGACTTTCTCCGGGTCTAATATCCCGGCATCTCTAATCAGAACGCCTGCCTCTATGTCCTGAAGGCCCATCTCGCGGGCCTCCTCGTCGTCAGACACGCGAGGTCTCGACCACTTAGGCGGCTCCACGAAGTCTATAGAGAGCCCCATGGCTTTAAGCTCGTTGACTACAGGCTTGAGGCCTGCCACCTCTGCCGCATCGGCGAGGAATAAATAGCCCACAAATCGCATGGAGAGGTTCCACCCCCTCTTTTGGACCTCCCTATAGAACTCTATTGTGGTCTTCGCTAAAAGCCTGTTGAGCCTGGACGTGAATATAGTCCTGAAGGCCGCCGCAGATCTGCCCGTATCGCCCATGCCGGCTCCCGACATCATATCGATGACCGTTACATCTGCATCGGGCATAATGTTTTTAATATGATATGCGGTAGCCATGCCGATGATGCCAGCGCCGACGACGACTACCTTCATGTCTAGAGGATAAATAGGCCTATATATCTATAGCCGCCAGAAAGGAGAATAAATTTTTATAGAGGAAAGAAATCTATTACGTGGAACAACAAGCTCCATATGCCATATTGAAGGAGAAAGGATATAGGTTGACCCCACAGAGGATCGAGGTGATAAATTTGGTGCTGGAAAAACTCGAAAAGAGGGAACATCCTACATTCAACGACATATTAAATGAAGTAAAAATGAAAATGCCCAGCATAAGCGCTAGTACTGTCTACAATATACTCAAATTACTTGAAGAAAACGGGGTGATCGTCTCGTTTGAAAACAGCGGGAGGACCTACTACGACAAGGTGGATCCCCACATCAACGTGATATGTATCGACTCTAATAGGATAATAGACGTAGACGACGAGGAGATATTAAATAAGTTGAGGAGTGCAGGGTTCACGCCGGTTTCGATAACCGTAAAGGCTCTGTGCGGCAAGTGATGAGGTAAACCGCGCCGTCGATCGGTGAGGTGAGAATCCACAACTGATTTAAAGCGAAAAACTATATTGGATATGTTGAAGATAGATGTAGTCGACGTGCCGATTCCCGAGGGGGCTAATGTCATAATAGGCCATGCCCACTTCATAAAGACCGTGGAGGATCTATACGAGGCATTAGTCAACAGCGTCCCTGGCGTAAAGTTCGGGCTGGCCTTTTGCGAGGCCTCCGGAAAGCGCCTTGTAAGGCATGAGGGCAACGACGAGGAGTTGCAGAAGTTGGCCATAGAGACGGCGCTCAAAATAGGCGCCGGGCATACCTTTGTTATATACATCAAGAACGCATATCCCATAAACGTCCTGAACGCCATCAGGAACGTGCCCGAGGTCGTAAGGATACACGCCGCGACGGCCAATCCGTTGAAGGTATTAGTGGCCGAGGTGGAGCCCGAACGGCGCGGCGTAATCGGCGTTGTGGACGGCCACTCACCTCTAGGCGTCGAGGACGCCGCAAACCGCGAGGAGAGGAAGGCATTTTTAAGGAAGATAGGCTATAAACTATAAGTGGAGTTCTTATCGGCAATACTCGGCGACCCGGCAAGGGAGGTTGTTTACATAAAGTCGGAACGTCCCGAGCCCCTAGAGACTTGTTGCGCCGTCGAGTCTGTCTTGAGGCCGGAAGTCGCGTCGCTCTTTAAGAGCATAGGGATAGAGAGGCTTTACGGCTATCAGTACGACGCCATCCAGAGCATAAGGTCGGGGAGGGACACCGTCATAATAGCGGGGACTGGTCTCGGCAAGACCGAAGCCTTTCTGGCCCCCGTGCTGGAAGAGAGCCTCGACACCTTTAGGACCCCTGTGGCCCTCGTGATGTACCCCACTAAGGCCTTGGCGCGGGATCAACTGGGCCGTATAAGGGCCCTGGCGGACAGGTTGGGGGTTAGGGCGATGGTCTACGACGGAGATACAGATCAACGCGAGAGGAGAATATTGTATCAAAATCCGCCCCACATAATAGTGACGAATCCCGATATGGTGAGTCAAGCCCTTATGTACGTCTCTAAGTTCCGCCAACTCATATCGCGGGTGAGGTATTTAGTCCTCGACGACTTCCACACCTACAGCGGGGTCCTGGGCTCCCATATGTACTATCTGCTCAAGAGGATAGGGCGTTTTGTAAAGCCGCAGTTCGTGGCCACTTCGGCCACTTTGGGCAATCCGGCCGAGTTCGCCGAACTCTTGCTAGGTAGGAAAGTCGAAGTGGTCCAAGGACCCAGGGGGAGGAGAGGCGAGTTGGTCCAGGCGTTGATAAGGCCCAGATTTAGGTCTAAATGGGCCGAGGCCGCGGCTCTAGCGGGCCTCTGTATCGAGAGCGATATGAAGTGCCTAATCTTTACGGACAGCCATAAATATAGCGAAATGATATATAGGGCCTTGAGGCTTCAAGGCAAGGCCGAAGGCGCGGCCGTCCACAGGGCCGGGTTGGCGCCCGAGGAGAGGACTTGGGTCGAAGACGCCTTCAAGAGGGGCGAAATAAACGTGGTTATAGCCACGCCGACGTTAGAGCTCGGAATAGATATAGGCGATATAGACGCGGTGGTGCTGGCCTCAGTGCCGCCCACCTATAACAGATACCTACAGAGGGTCGGCAGGGTCGGCAGGAGGGGACAGGCGGGCTACGTGTTGCAGATCTTGGGCAACGACCCGATATCGAACTACTATAGGAACAACCCAGAGGACTTCTTCTCCAGATCTCCCGAGCCTCTAGGGCTCGAGCAGGAAAACGACGACATAGCCTCGTTGCATATATTGGCCATGGCGCTAGATAGGCCCATAAGGGAGGAGGAACTGGATCCCTACGCCTCGGCGATATTGAAGAGGTTAGTCGAGGAGGGCTATTTGGAGAGGGCGGGGCGGTTCTTTAGGGCCACGCGGAGAGGCCGCGAAAAGCTCTCCGAGCTGTCCCTAAGAGGTAGCCCCCAAGTCGTTAAGATAAAGAGGGCCGACGGGAAGGTCGTAGGCCATAGGGAACTGCCGCTGGCGCTCTACGAGTTGCATCCAGAGGCCATCTATATGCACGGGGGCTCCACCTATCTGGTCAAATCCCTCGACGTGGGGAGGAGGACCGCCTATATAGAGCCCATAGATGCGGAGGATCTGGCCACCCAGGCCCTAGAGGACATGGAGCCCCATATGGAGGAGGTATTAGAGGAGGGGAAAGTTGAAGGCGTGCCCTACCAGTACGGCAGGCTCAAAATAAAGATCACAGTGTACGGCTATGCGTTGAAGCGATTTACTGTCGACGAGACGTTGGGCGAATATCCCATAGATCCCGTCAGCTACGAGTTCCGCACGAAGGGCGTAGTCTTCTATATGCCGCTGTTGAGATTCGACCAGAACGACGCGGTGGATTGGGAGGAAAGGGCCAAGGGCTATCACGCCACAGAGCACGTGATGATTTCGGCGTCGGAGATAGTCGTGGGGGCCGCAAAGACGGATCTGGGCGGCATCAGCTATCCCGACGGCGTTATAGTCATATACGACTCGCACGTCGGCGGCAACGGCACGTCGAAACTCCTATTGAGAAATTTCAGGAGGGTGTTGGAAGTAGCGTTGAGGATAACTCGTGGATGCGACTGCGTCGACGGCTGTCCTAAATGCGTCTATTCGCCCTACTGCGGCAACAACAACAAGATGCTCTCGAGGAGGAACAGCATTAAGGTCATAGAGGCGATATTGGGCAGGCGCGGCGAGATATCCGCCAGAGAGATCCCGAAGGAGAAGGGGATAGTTTAGCCTATCCAGACCAGCCCCTCCTCGTCTATTTGTTCCCTCCCTCTGCCCGCCTTGACGGCATTGGCCTTATGCGTAAGCCGTAGGTCTTCGGCAGCTTGTAGCGCCTCTTCGGGGACGTAGAGGTCGGCTCCAAGCGGGTCGGCCAAGCTCCTCCCCAGCTTGTTCTTGTACCTCCAGACGGCGCTGTTTATTTTCTTAGCCAATAGGAATAGGGCCGAGTCCCCCGCCCACTCCGCCGGCGGGTCCTCTATCCGTTCCTTATGTATAGACCTGCCGTAGAGCTCGCGCCAGATCTTGTCCGTCACGAAGGGCATTATGGGCGCCAGTAGCTTCAAGCCGTACTTCAGAATGGCGTAAAGGGCGTAGATGGCGCCGTTCTGTTCGTCCTTAGAGAAGATGCCGTCTCTATTGTACGCCCTCGACTTCACGAGCTCTATGTAGTGGTCGGCGAATTCGTGCCACAAGAAGTCGTAGAGCATTAACGCCGGCTCGTAGACGTCGAAGTCGGCGTAGGCCTTTATTACTCTCGACGAGACTTCGTGGGCTCTGGCCAACATCGCCCTGTCTATAGGCATCAATTTGTAGGCGGCGGGCTCCTCGAAGGAAGAGACAAAACGCGCTATGTTCCAGATCTTCGTGGCGAAGTCGCGGCCCTCTTTGATCAACGGCTCTAGGTAGCGGTAGTCGCTCCCCAATCTGGCCGCCGCGGCGGCCCAGAACCTCACCGCGTCGGCTCCGTATTTCTGTATCGGCGGCAACGGGTCTATTATATTGCCTTTAGATTTATGCATCGCCTCCCCCTTCTCGTCGAGGCCCATGCCGCTGATCCTCACATACTTGAAGGGTATGTCGTCGTGGAGCAGAAAGGCCCTCAACAACGAATAGTAGAGCCAAGTCCTAATGATCTCGTACCCCTGAGGCCTTAATATCCTGTGGGGATACACCCTATCGAATATGCCCAGACCTTTAGTGTAGCCCGCAGCATACATCCAGCTTATCGACGAGTCGAACCAAGTGTCGAGGACTCTGGTGTCGCCTATAAGCTCCCCGTCGGGACATTGGGCCTTGACTTCAGGCGGCGGCTGGTCGCGCCAAGGCCTATAGTACTTGCCGCCTTCAGGCGTAATGGGGGCCAACTGGTCCCCCTTTTTGCAGTACCAGAGCGGGACCTCCGTCGCGTAGTAACGGCGGCGGGATACAGGCCAGTCCAGCTCTAGCGATTTTATCCAGTCCTTCAACATGTTCTTGAACTCAGGCGGTCTGAATTCCATCTTGTCGGCCAGCTCCAACAAGCGTTCTTTGAATTTGAGCTGGTGGACGAAGAGCTCCCTTGTGGTTATTATCTCTAGAGGCGTCCCGCAACGCCAACAGACCGGCACGGTGTGGTGTAGAGGCTCGCGTTTTACTAAAAGCCCCGCCTTTTCCAGATCTTGTACTATCTTTGTGCGCGCCTCCCTAATAGAGAGCCCCGCGTAGGGCCCCTCTTTGATCCTCCCGACCTCGTCCACTACGACTTTAATCGGCAGTTTCAACTCGTTGACTATTGCGAGGTCGCGCGTATCTCCAAAAGTCGATATCATGACTAGGCCGGTCCCGAACTTCGGGTTTGCGGCGGGATGGGGCAATATCGGAACTTCCTGCCATAGAGGCGGCACCAAGGCGTGTAGGCCCTCTAGGCGTTTATACCGATCGTCATCCGGGTTGAATATAACCGCCACTGTGGCCGGCAGGAGCTCGGGGCGTGTGGTGGCTATTATTATATCTTCGCCGGTCTCTTTTACTTTAAACTTTATGTAATTTAAATGGGTATCCTCCTCCTTATATTCCACCTCGGCCTCGGCCAACGCGGTCCTACAACGGGGGCACCACAAGGTGGGCCTCTCGGCCTCATATATGAGCCCCCTCCTCCAAAGCTCTATAAACGTCTTTTGGGTCATCGCGCGGTACTCCTCGCTGTCGGTGCCCTTGTCCCAATAGGTGAACGACATACCCCACCTCCTAAACACCGAGATGAACTCCCTCTCGAGGCTGTCGAGTTCCGATTTACACATCTCCAAGAACTTCTCCCTAGGCACCTCGTGGGCATTTATGCCGTATTTCTTCTCCACTTGTACTTCTACGGGGAGGCCGTTCCTATCTAGATAGAAGGGGAATATGACGTTGTATCCTCTCATTCTGAAGAACCGCGCGACCATGTCTATCTGCGCATAGTGGGCAGTCCCCCCTATATGGGGCTTGCCGCTCGGATAGGGCGGCGGCGTGTCTATGACCAGGAAGTCGCCCTCCGAGTTGAGCCTTATTGCGAACAGCCCCTCCCTCTCCCAAGTCCTCACAAGCTCTTCCTCCCATTCGGGTTTCCATCTGGCTTCCTTTAGCCTAGCCACTGCGGAGGATATTTAACGGATTTTTAACATGACTTGCGGCGCGGCCGCGGGTCCCTAATAAAGATTTTTATAAGGAACGTAGTGGGGTCCAATGCTGAATCGCGAGATCTACCTCATTGTTAATAATCTCGGCGGTAAGATAGGCGAATTTCTGGTCGAATTGAATTTCGACCAGCCCGGAATATTGGCGGCCCTCTCCAACGTGTTTGCCGACAACAACGCGAATATATTAAACATAGCGCTCGATTCGGGCAGGACTAAAATGCACTTCATCGTGGATGTCACCTCGGTGGAAGAACAAGACCTTGACGAGCTCCCCAAACGACTAGGCATGTTTGCATTCATCAAGAGGGTTAACTACAGGCTGGTCTCCAAGAGGATCTTCGTCCCCAGATGGATAGTACATGTAATAAACAACGAGCCGTCGATAGCAGTAGAGCGCGACTTTGTGGCCAAGTTGACGGACTTGGACAGAATGGCGGCCGATATGGCCAAGAGGGACGCGGAGATAATAAAATCGGCGTTGCAGGACGGCGATATCGAGGAGTTGCACGAAGCCGCCTACGTGGTCCAATTGAGGGGCCTGGCGACCGTACAGGAGGACAACAGCACGGCCAATGTGGTGAACCTCAAATACTGTAGGAGTGTATATCCCCTATTTAGGAGGTATATAGATGTGTTTATATCTTCAATCTCCAATAGGGGGTATAGGCTGTTAGACGAAGGCGGTTGTGTCAGACTTCAAATAGCTTGAAATATTTTTCAAATAGCTCTCGAGGAGGCCGGCCCTTTCGAAGAGCTCGCAGGCTCTACATACCTCTCTAGCCGAAGGCGCTCCGCAGTATTTACACCGGCTGTAAGCCCCTCCGCCTGCGCCCAACATTTCTGCAAGTTGACGACCGACGCTGAGTAAATTATACTTCACGTTGGGCATCCTCCCCTCTAGCTCGGCCAACAAGAACTTGAGGTTGTACCTAGGGTTGTTGTAGACATATGGGCACTCCAGCTCCATGAAGGGTATTCCGTGGTAGTGCGCATACAACGCGATCTCCTCCTCCCTTATGTGTTTGAGGGGCTTTATACGCCTAATGAGGTCTTTCTCCTCAGCATCCTCTAAGTTGAACCAAGCGAAGCGCTTCAAATTGCCCATCAACACGTTGAGCATAACGGTCTGGGCCTCATCGTCTAGATTGTGTGCAGTGGCTATTTTAGTCCAGCCGCGCTTCTTGCCTATTAGGTTCATAGCTCTGCGCCTAAGGACGCCGTCTATTGTGCACATATGGACGTCGACGTTGTTCTTCCAGAGCCTCTCGGCCACCTCAAGCGCGCTGTGGCCGAAGACCTCCTTGAAGGTATATACCGAATACGGTATCCCGTACTCGCCCGCCAGCCTCTTGACGAAGTCGGTCCTGCCCATCCTGTAGAAACAACTATAGGGATGCCCCTCGTTTATTGTAAATGCCTCGAACTCCACGCCTCTGAAGTAGCCCTTTTTGTGTAGCCTGCCCAATACGTCCAGGAGGACCAGACTGTCCTTGCCGCCAGATATGGCGATAGCCACCCTATCGCCCGGCTCTATCATCCCCTCCTCGCGGATAGTACGCCTCACCTTGTCCTCAATAGATCTGAAGAGGCAAGGGAGACAGAGCTTCTCGCCGCTACTTCTGCGGAAGAACTGAGCCGGCCTCTTCCCGCAGGAAGTGCAGAGTTGCATTACTGCAAGTGGGGTATTGCGCCGTGTTTACGTTCTGCCTTCTCTATCTGTATCGTGTATGTATCGAATCTAGTCCTAAATATGTAAAAGATGGTGCCGCAGTGTTTACATCTAGCTATCATTATGGTGTTCTCGGGGCCTTTATGCCTGTAGGTATGCGGCGGCGGCATCGCCTCCCACTCGGGGAGGTTGCACACGGGGCAGTTTATAGACACATCTCGACCTCGAAGATGATATAAATAATTTAGGGGTGATACGAGCAACCAGTTTTTATTGTGCGGAGAGACCTACATGAAGCTCCTAGATCCCCGCGCGGTCCTAATAGGCTCGTGGGGCTCCGAGGCCTTGGTGGCGGCCCTCGCCGACGTCCTCTACAGGGGGGCCGACCCGGCCGAGGCGTTGAGGGCGCCTCAGGCGGCGGTGGAGAGGCGTGTAGCGGGCTTCTACAGGCAGGGCCACTGGTCGGTCTTCGAGTTCATGGGGGCCCAGTTCCTAGTGGAGTGCTCCCGCGCTTGCCACACGCAGTTCATAAGGCACAGGATGGCGTCCTATTGGGCCGAGTCCCAGCGCTATGTGGACTACTCAAAACGGGAGTTGAGGTTCGTAGTGCCGAGGGGCTTCCCGGCCGAGCCCCTCCAGAGGGCCTACGAGGACTACTTGAAGCTGAGGGGCTCCTTCAAGCCGGAATACGCGAGGATGATACTCCCAAACGCCTCCGCGGTCAGATTCGCAGTTCAGATGAACGCGAGGGAGTTGCTACTGGGCTTCGTCCCGCTTAGATGTGCATATCCGGCGCAGGCCGAGATAAGGCACGTCTGCTGGCAGATGTTCGCTCTGGCGTGGAGGCTCTGGCCGACCCTCGCCGGGCTGGTCTGGGAGGACTTGCCCCAGCTACATAGGGACTTCTGCACGGGGGTGCCCCGGGGCGAGGACTGCCGCCTCTACGCCATTAGGGACGCCGAGGAGAAACACGGCCCCCTGCCAGAAAAGCCGTGGCTGGAACAAATCGCCGTAAAGTCCTAATAAGAGGGCTGGAGCCCGGCTCGGCCTATTTGGCGTATCTCCTTAGGGGAAGCGGCTTCGAGGTGTACATATACACTACGAGTCCCGCAACCCCATATATAGACGTGCCCCCCTTCGAGCCTCTATTTACTTTCGACTTCTTGAGGGAGGCGCTTGCTGTGAGGTTTGTTGAGTCGCTTGAAGGCGACTACGACTTGGTAGTGGACTCATGCGACGTGCTTAACTTCGAGGAGGTAAGAAAGGCACTTTCCTCCGGGAGGCCTGCCCACATCGTCGGCGACAAATGGCTGTCCGCATCGCTATCTCTCTACCAGTCGTTGCCGATTCCAGATGTCGGCATCGATCTGCCTCTAGAGAGGACGAAACAGTTTGGAGAAGTGGCGGTGGAATATAGACGCTATACGGGAGGTCGGTACAGCATATGCGGCGAGTTTAAAGACTCCTGGGGGGACTGCCCCTATGTCCCCCTTAGGTCCTTCGAGCGGATATTCGCGGCGGTGGATATATATTCGTCCATTATGGGCGTAGAGGCCCCGCGGAAGAAGCTCAAATTGGAATATGCAGTGGGGAAGGACAAGGCCTATGTGTCGTTCGGTTGCCGGCCTGAAGGCAAGGCGTCGAAGATAAACCTCGGAGATGTACAGGTGTGGCTATATGGAGAGGAGGGGAGGCCCAAATACGCCTTCATCCAGGGGAGGCCCGAACATCTGCCGTGGATCTTCTCGATGTATAACCTAGCCAGGACGACGGACTTCGCCTTCCTTTACGACTTCGGCCCGTATAGGAGGGGGGCCTTTAATTTCGCGTATATAGGCCATCTATTTAGAGGCCGGGGGTAAAGAGGTGCGCGCGGTCGGCGGCTTGAAGCTCGGCGTTGGAGGCCGAGCTGCGGCATCGGTATGCGGAATATACGGTTTGGCTTTCGCGTGGCGGGAAAATTTATATTAGGCTGGTAGTGGTGGTGGGCGATGGCCAAATCGGCATATGCGTATATGGCCATGTGGTACTCCAAGGACGGCCGCGA
The DNA here is from genome assembly GCA_041287225.1 of Thermoproteus sp. Taxonomy (GTDB): domain Archaea; phylum Thermoproteota; class Thermoprotei; order Thermoproteales; family Thermoproteaceae; genus Thermoproteus. The sequence goes on along the minus strand of JBEULO010000094.1, from coordinate 8,354 downwards.
GGTCGAAGAGAAGGCGTTGAGGGGTAAGCTCATAGAGTGGCGTAGACAGCCCGCCATAGTGAGGATAGAACGCCCCACTAGGCTCAATAGGGCCAGGGCGTTGGGCTATAAGGCCAAACAAGGCATCGTCGTGGTGAGGGTTAGGGTGAGGAGGGGCCCCTTCAATAGGAGGAGGCCCGATTCTGGACGGAGGCCTAAGAGGATGGGAGTCTACGGCATAACTTTATGGAAGAGTTGGCAACAAGTCGCCGAGGAGAGAGCGGCTAGGCGCTACCCCAATTTAGAGGTGTTGGGTAGCTATTGGGTCGCCGACGACGGCATGTATAGGTACTTCGAGGTAGTTATGGTGGACCCCAACGCCCCCACTATAAAGAACGACCCCAACTACGCCGGCATTGTGGGCAGGGAGTCTAAACGCAGGTGGAAGGCCAGAAGGTTGAGGCAGAAACAAAAGAAGGTCATAGAGAAGCTACGCCACACCCTCCTCCCTAAGCTTAAAGAGGAGGAGAAGTGAGATGTTTTGCGGAGATAAGCGTATTGGTACACGCCACGGAGGACTTAGATAAGATATACGACACGTTGTTGCGAACTTTCGGCGAACTCCCCTACGTGATAGAGCCTCTCGAGGGCCATTACGGAAATCCCATATACCTCATAACCGCCTTTATTGACGACTGTAGGCCCTTGCTGGAAAGGCTCTGTCCCCTACTGGTCGGGCGGGAGCCTAACGGCGAGTTGTACGTCCGTCTGGACAAACAGAAGCTGGCCAGAGGCGAGTTGGCGCTATCTAATTCCGACGACGTCGTCAAGATAAGAATTAAAGGCGGCAGGTGTGGCGAAGACGATTAAGATAAGACGGGGCTTCGTGGAGTGGGATCTGGCCGCCGAGTCCGCCGAGGAGGCGTTATGGGAAGTAGGAGTCAGGGCCGCCCTCGTAAGGCCTGGAGTTGTTACCGAGAGGATCGCACCGGTGGTCAGAGGCGAGGACATAAACACAGCATATGTCCCCAATAGGTCTAAGTTCAATGTATATGTACATAGGGAGGAGGTACAGATATTGACGTTAAATCCCTCTGACGTCATCACTAGAGATCAAGTAAGGGTGGCTCTGAACGCAGGTAAGTACCTAGAGTTGAGGCTTAAGCCGCTCTTAAAGGACGTCGAACTGCTCCTCAAATGGCTTGAAGTATTGGAGCCGGAGATCACGCTCTTCTCAACGCCTGTGGAGTCCCCTCGAGATGTGAAGTCGCCTATAGACGTCGCAGGCCTTCTGGTCGAGCTCACAGACGACGAGTCTTGGAGTCGCCCCTTCGTAAAGGGCGTGGAGATCTTAGTGGAGCTGATATCGTCCCATGAGTAGATATCTCTTAATTAGATCTGAGGACCCACTGGACTGTCTCGAGAGGATAAAGCTCTACATGATAGCCGTATTGGGGCTTAAGTTCCAAGCCGTAAGGCTCGAAGTTGTGGGCATATACGACGACATATTGATAATTGGGATCCCTCGGGAACTTGTGAGGAGGACCAGAGGCTTAGTGGCGTTGCTGGACGGATGTAGGACCATCAAGGTCAGAGGTACCGTCAAATCCGCCAGGAGGACTGCCGCCTCTATAAGACGTCGAATTTAAAAGGCCGGCGGTAGGTAGACCTAGACGTGATGATGGGCATCAAATACGATCGGTGAAGTTCTCGCGACGAGCTGAAAGCCTACTTCTTCAACAGCTCGAGGAGCCTATCGATTATATATTCGGCGGGGTTTATCCCAGTAGCCGCCTTAAAGCCCTGCCAAGACATGGTGGGGTTTACCTCAAATATATAGTAACCGTCTCTAGTCTCGGCTATATCCACGCCGCCGTATTCGAGCCCCAACGCCTTGACGGCCCGCACGGCCAGCTCTTCGAGCTCTTGCGTCAGCTCGACTCGCTTCGGCCTCGCGCCTTGCGCCACGTTGGACTTCCAGCCCTCGGCCTGCCTGAACTCGGCTCCTATGGCCCTACCGCCCACCACGACGACCCTATAGTCGCCTCCGTTTTTCTCCAAATATTTCTGTACATAAAATGGCTTATTTAGATTTGTCAACATAGAAAAGACGTGCATTGCGACGTCGGGGTCGTCCAGCCTGAACACGCCGTAGCCCATACTGCCTCTTAGCGGTTTGACCACGACCTCGCCGAAGCTCGAAACGGCTCTATACGCCGCGAACATGTTCTCCGTCGCGGTGGTGGGAGGTACGGGCAGGCCGGCCTTTAGGAGCGCCAAGGAGCTCGCCAGTTTGTCGCTGGCTATCAGCCAATTCAACACGGGATTTATCACTAAAGTGCCGGCCAGCTCCAGGGCCCTCGCGGCGAATATCCTATATGAGAACTGCTCGAAATCCCTAAAGATTCCCAGATGCCTCAAGACGGCGCCTGGCACCTCTATCTTGCTCGGCTCCCCCCTGCCTATGCCCTGCCAGACCTCGACGGACCTCCCGAGCCTTATCTCCACCATGTCCACATAGATCCTCAACGGCCTGTGGCCCCTCTTAATGATGGCCCCCTCTAGGTCCGCCACATCGCCGGGATTGAACTCCACCTCGTACGGCCTTATTATCCCTATATCCACGACGGGCTGTCTAAAAAAGAGACTTAAAAGAATTCAAACGTCTTGAGCTCGACGCCGTGTAGGTCGCGACATAGAGCGGGCAGTAGGTACTTGGCGACTAGGTCTGGGTCCGACACCTTTAACGTTTTGATCTGAGAAGCGACCAGGGCGACGGGCTGGCCTATTATTTGGAGCGCGGGGTTGTAGAGTTGACAGCCCTGCGGGTGGTCGTACAGCGTTATGGGCTCCGGCGCCACTTCCTTACAGCCGCCCGACTCGCATAGGTAGATACCAGAGGGCCTTTGTACCAAATACCTATCGGGACCTAGAGGCACGATGGGGCCTATCGGACATAAACACTCGCCGCCAGCGGCCCTATAGAGTTCCCACAATATTTTGACCACGCCCTCCTCGCCGAGCTTTCCTCTATACCTCTCGTAGAAGGTCTGGACAGGCCTCTTTATGTTCCCGCTTATCCTAAGCCCCAACGCCTTCCTGGCGTCGTCCGGGTCGGCCCCCAGCGCTACCAATACGCCCAATAGGTCGTACCTACTGATGCCGTATTTCTCCATCACCTCAAGCCCCTTATCTAAAAGGGCCGAGGAGCTCCTAGTGGGGCAGTTCAACTCTATTACGGAGCTCTCGCAGATCTTAACTGCGGCTATTTGGGCCATGTAATGAAAGCCGTCCCTTAAATTAATTAGCCCACTCTCCCCAACTTAGAGAACTCCAGCTCCAACACCCTCTGGAGCACTACCGCATATTCAAAGGGCAGATCTTTGACCACATCGGCGACGAAGCCCAATACGATAGACGCCTTGGCTTCGTCCTCGGTGAAGCCCCTCGCCCTCAAGTACATCAACTTCTCTTCGGATATCTTGCTGGCGGTCGCCTCGTGTGTGACCACGGCGGTCTCTTCGAACACCTGGTCGTGCGGTATCGTTATGTTGGCCGAATCGCCGTCTAGCACCAGCGCGTCGCACTGGACGTGGCTCTTCGCGTATTTGGCCCCCTTGGCCACATAGACCATTCCGCGATATACAGAAGTCCCTCCCCGCGCCGATATGCTCTTGTTCACCACCCTGCTTTTAGTGTCGGGTGCCAAGTGCCAGACCTTAGCTCCGTTTTCTTTCCACAACCCGCCGTTGGCGGCGGTTATGCCGTATATCTCCGTCGAGGCCCCCTCCCCCTTAAGTATAGTAGAGGGGAAGGTGTAGGTCGTCTTGCTGCCGATAGACCCCTCGACCCACTGCACGTGCGCTCCCGCCTCGGCCACCGCCCTTTTGTTGTTGAAGTTGACTATATCGCGGGACCAGTTCTGTACTGTAGTTATCTTGAGGTTCCCGCCTTCATGGGCGTAGCCCTCAACCATGCCGTTGTGGAAGCTGTACTTCAGGAGCCTAGGGGCCGAACAAGCCTCTATCCAGTGGACGTAGGCGCCTCTATCGGCCACCACTATGCTGTGCTCCATTTGGCTCTCCATGGAGCTCCCTATGAGGAAGAAGGTCTCGAGGGGCTGTTCTATCCTCACGCCAGGCGGCATATAGATAAAAGTGCCGCCCGACCACAAGGCGCCGTGAAGCGCGGCGAATTTATGTTCGGCCGGGAAGACCCGCATGAAGTATTGTTTCACCAAGTCGGGATACCTCCTCACGGCCTCCTCCATGGGCAACATCACGACGCCCTTCTCTTCAAGCTTCTTCTTGAAGTTGAAGTAGACTATCTCGCTGTCGAATTGAGTCGCAAGGCCCAGGAGGGCCTTGGCCTCCATTTCCGGAAGCCCTAGCTTCTCGTAGTACTCCCTGATCTCTTTGGGCAGTTCGTCCCAGCTACGGGCGGCCACGGTCTGAGGCTTGGCGTAGTGCACCAACGCCTCTAGGTCCACCTCGCCGACCCCTCTAACCCATTTGGGCATAGGCAACTTCTCGAAGAGCTCCAGCATCCTCAGCCGCAACCTCCTCATCCAGTCGGGCTCCCCCTTGAGCCTGCTTATTTCTTCTATCATGTCCTTAGTTATCCTACCTTTCAACTCTACCGTATAGGGCACGGGCTTGGCTACGCCTAAAACCTCAGAGGCCGACTCGGCCTCGGCCATCAAATTCTGAAGGCCCGAGACTTCTCCCTCCATGAGTCCCACCTCGTTTCCGGTCTATATGTCTTCCGATTTCTTCTAGACAGGAGGCGGGAGAAAACGCTAAGAGATTCCGAAGTCCTTAAACAGCCGCTCGTAGCCTGCCTCTTCTACCTTTCTGACTATATCGGGCCCTCCCTCCAGCACCAGCCTCCCGTCGTACATCACGTAGACGCGATTGGGCTCTAAGAACTTCAATACCCTTGCGTAGTGGGTCGAGATCAAGACGCCGGCGCCCCCCTCTACGAGCCTCAAAAGCGCCCTGCTGACAGCCGCCATCCCGTCTACGTCGAGGCCCGAATCCGGCTCGTCCAATACGGCTATGGCCGGTCTGACCATAAGGGCCAAGAGGACTTCGGCCCTCTTGAACTCCCCGCCGCTAAAGCCGGCGCCAATGCCCCTATCGAAGACGTCTCGTTTGAGGCCTAGCTCTGCGGCTAGTTTATACGCCTCGGCGATCTTGGGGTTGACGTCCCCCATCTTCTTGCCGGCTTTTTTGTTCAACATGGCTTGGATCAAAAAGGCAAATCTGACTTCGGGCACAGCTATCGGAGACTGGAAGCCCACAAATACGCCCTTGGCGAAACGCTCCTCCGGCGCGAGTCCTTTTATCGAGACGCCGTCAAGCAGAACATCGCCGTCTACCACCTCGTATTTGGGGTTCCCGGCGATAGTTTGGAACAACGTGGACTTCCCCGAGCCGTTGGGCCCCATTAGCGCTACCACCTCGCCCGACTTAACGGCGAGAGAGACGCCCTTAAGTATCTTCTTGCCTTCAACAGACACGTGGAGGTTTTTCGCCTCGAGCACGGCCATGTGAGGTTCTTCGAAATGAGCTTAAAAATCCTCAAGTAGAGGAGTTCGGTGATAGGGGCTGGGTTGCCGAGGGCCTCCCGATGAGGACTTAGGAGCCAGTTGACTAAATAGGACTATATAACTTTAATAGAAGTAATTACATTATAGACATGCCGCCCAAATGGCACTGGCCCATAGACCCCGACAAGGTGCCGCTCATAAAGGTCGAGCCGCCGGGGCCCAAAGCCCTCGAGATAATTAAACGCGACGAGGCCGTATTGATGCAGTCCTTTGTGAGATGGTACCCGCTGGTCATCGCGAGGGGCTATGGCCCTGTAGTCGAGGACGTAGACGGGAACTTATATATCGACTACAACGCCGGCATAGCGGTAACCGCGACCGGCCACGCCCACCCCAAGGTCGTCGAGGCCATCCGGCGACAGTCGGAATTATTCCTCCACTACTCCCTGACCGATTTCTACTACGAAGTTGCGGTCAAGCTGGCGGAAAAACTGGTCTCTATCTCGCCCATATCGGGCCAGAAGAAGGTCTTCTTCACGAATAGCGGCACCGAATCCATAGAGGGGCTCGTCAAAATAGCGAGGGGGTACTTCAAGGGCCAGAGGCCCTATATAATTTCGTTCTACGGGGCCTTCCACGGCAGGACCTACGCCTCTATGTCGCTTTCAGCCTCCAAGCCGATACATAGAAGGGCCTTCTCGCCGATGATGCCCAACGTGATACATGTGCCGTATCCCCATCCCGTCCATTGTCCCTTCAAGGCGAGAGACCCGGAGGAGTGCGGCCAATATGCGTTGGAGTTCATAGAGGAGTGGGTGTTTAGGAGGCTTGTAAGCCCCGACGAGGTCGCCGCGGTGTTGATAGAGCCCATACAGGGCGAGGGCGGATATGTGGTGCCCCCTATAGGCTTCATGCAAGGTCTTAGGAAGATAACAAAGGACTACGGGATCTTGTTGACTGTAGACGAAGTGCAAAGCGGCTTCGGGAGGACCGGGCGCTGGTTCGCCGTAGAGCACTTCGGCATCGAGCCCGACATAATAGCCACGGCCAAGGCCATAGCGTCGGGCCTCCCCATGGGGGCCGTAATAGGCAGAGCCGAGGTGATGTCTCTGCCTAAGGGCTCCCACGCAAATACCTTCGGCGGAAATCCAGTGGCGGCCTCGGCCGCTCTGGCCACTATCGAGGTGATAGAGGAGGAGGGCTTGTTGGAACATGCATCCCGCCTCGGCGAGGAGTTGAAAAAAGTCTTCGCAGAAGAGGTCGGCAAGAAACACGACGTGAGGGGACTCGGGCTGATGATAGGCGTAGAGCTTCTAGACGAAAAGAGGAGGCCCGCGAAGTACCTAGACGACGTGTTGATTAAAAGCTTCAAGCGGGGCTTGGCCGTAATAGGTGCTGGCTTCTCAACAGTCAGGGTAGCGCCGCCGCTGGTGATACCGCGATCTCTTGCGATCAGAGGCGCCGAGATGCTCCTAGATGTTCTCAAGGCTTACTAGCCGCCTCTTCTTTTCGCCGACCTCCTCCTCTAGGTACCACTCGACGACGTAGTCCTCCTCGTCCGCCAACAACAAGGCGACCTCATACGCCTCGTCCCAACGCTCCGCCTCGTACTCTACATCCCATCCTAAGTCCTTCAGCTCATCGACATCGGAGGGGCGTCCAGTGACTAACACCCGTCCGCCCCTCCTATCCACAAGCACCCAATACATGTCTATATATCGATATTTATTTAAAAGAGAGGATTTTAGCTAATTGTAGCGAACGGATAAAGCCTTTTCAAAGATAAAAAACAAAAAATATAGATATCTTAACCCTTTTAAGAAAATTAACAGGTTATTTTAATAGTAGAAAATTTATTTATATGAGCGTCAAATAGGATGAATAATATGGATATTACAAGTAGATTATTCGTGAAAATCCTCGGATGGAACTTAGAAGTAGCTCCTATTTAAAAGTTGCTCTATCAACTCTCTTGGCTTTATCTTGATGAACTCTAGGCCGTGCTCTCTAAGATAGTGAAAGGCCGATGTGGTTATATCGGCGGCGACCAACACGCCCCTCGCCCTCCCATACGTTTTGGAGACTGCCTCTACATAGCGCTTTAATTGAAATACGGCGTTGTGGTCGGCGACATCCCGTTTGACTTCAACGACTACATATCTCCCCTCTCTATCCATGCCCAGTATATCTATATGTCCCGTCTCCACCGGCACCTCCACCCCCACAACCCTAAACCCGGGCTCTATCACCTCCGGCCTTCTGATCAACGCCTGGACCACATCGCGCTCGGACCCCTGGAGGTAAACCGAAAGGCTTCCCGCGTCGAAAAGGACCACCTCGTAGATCTTTTCAATCTTGAGGGCGACGGTCTCTGCCGGCTTGGACCTCAAGGACTTGAGCACGAGCGTCCCGTCTTGTATCAACGCCATATTGGAAGAACCGGGCGGATTCCATATGAGCGGCGTCGACTTCTCGGCGCCGTGAACCAACAAAGACCCATCGGGCTTCAATATAACCAGATAGGGGGCCTTCGGCAGTTCGGCGGCCGCTCTGCCCTCGTATCTGCCCTCGCAGAGGCAAAAAACCGCTATGAGCCCCCTCCTCTTATATGTATTCAAAAACGCCGCGGCGTCGCGGGCGTCGGGCTCTATTAGACGTTGCATAAAGTGGGGGAGGTCTTCCTAATTAACTCCAACTCGCAATATGCAGAAAGCTTAAATTTGCCTTGTTCTTAATACGCCGGGGCCGTAGCTTAGCCCGGTTAGAGCGCCCAGGGGGACGCCCCGCGTACGGCTGATAACCGGGAGGTCCCGGGTTCAAATCC
>JBEULO010000093.1:0-3237 GCA_041287225.1 Thermoproteus sp. | reverse complement strand
CGCGGGGACTTAAAATTGTGGCAGAGGGTGCAATGCCGGCCTGGGCCTATATGGCCCTTCTAGGCATTTAACCTCGTCCTCTGTCAACTTGACGTCGAGCGCTCCGACGGCCTCTTCCAGGCTCTCACCTTGCCGGTGCATGGGGATGACGCCTCTGCGGGGCGCCTAAGCCAGGACGATTTGGGCGAGCGTTGCCCTTGCTACATCTAGGACCCTCTTCACAATCTCGTTTTCTGGAGGCTTGTTGGCGTCGATGTAGAGCACTGCGGCGTAGAGGCCGGTGCTGGGCTGTAGGCGCGGTTGTCTTCAGGCGGCCTCCCGTCTTTGAGGCGCCTACCGGACAACGGCGGGGCCGAGGCCATGTTGCGAGCCCTACAGACGGTATCTTTGGGGGCCTTTACGCCCAGAGGTACGTGCTCCATAACTACAAAAAGGTCTGATATTATTGTGTCGTGGCGGACCTGGACCAGTTGCGGAAAAGCGGGGCGAAGTACTATTCGTATAAAGTCGGCGGGCTGACTATAGTGTATATAGTAAGCGGGGATGTAGACATAAAGCCCGAAAAAGTCTTGAAGTCAGGCGGACACGTCTTTTTGTACCTAGGCGACCTCGTCGTGATCAAGCCCGAAGTAGCCTCTCAAGCTCCAACAAGTCCTTGAGCTGTAGCTTTACGGTCTTCCCGTCTGGGAGCTGTCTAATTATCGAGAAGTTGAGCTTGCCCTGTCTGAACTCCTCTAGGGCGATCAACACGGGGTCTCTAGTCCCCAGAGACTCCACATCTACTAGCGGCTGGGCGCCCATGGCCAGCTGGAGCGCGCGGGCCGCCACCACCCTCGCCACTTCGAACCTCGTGAGCCTGGGGGGATAGAGGGTCCTATCCACAAGTGCCGACTTGAGGAGCTCGACGATTTTTTCTATACGTTCAACTAATTCGGGGGCTGAAAGTCTACTTTCCATTGCCCAGAGGTTTTGGGCGGGTACAAAAAAATTACTCCTTTTAGTCGCTCTTGCTCTCGCCCTCTTCTTCTTTCTTCTCGCCCTTCTTCTCCTCCTTCTTCGGGGCGCCGGCGGCGATTATGTCGTCTATGCGCAACACCATTATTGCGGCCTCGGTGGCGGACCTAATGACGTTCTGTTTGACCAGCAACGGGTCCCATACGTTTAAGGCGGCCATGTCTGCTATCTTGCCGCTCAATACGTCGACGCCGGCAGTGAGCTCCCCGTTGTCGTGGCGGCGTCTAAGCTCGGCCACAGCATCCACGGGGTCGAGGCCGGCGGTCAGCGACAGTATTATGGGTATGCTCTCCAGCGCATCTGCGAACTTCAAGGCGGCTAGTTGCTCCTTGCCGGGCATCTTCCTGGCGAACTCGCGGACGCGTCTGGCGAGCTCGGCCTCGAAGGCGCCGCCGCCGGGCACTATCTTGGGCAGTCTGAAGAGGTCCCTCGCCACATGTAGGGCGTCCTGCATGGAGCGCTCGACCTCGTCCAGTACCCTATCGCTGCCGCCTCTGACCAGTATGGTGACCGCCTTGGGGTTCTGCACCTTCTCCACAAAGACCATCTTCTCCTCGCCGACCTTCCTCTCCTCCACCAGCCCGGCGGAGCCGAGGTCCTCAGCCCTCGCGTCCTTGATGCTGGTTATGATCCTGGCGCCAGTGGCCCTGGCCAGCTTCTCTATGTCGCTACGCTTCACGCGCCTAACCGCCAATATGCCCCTCTTGGCCAAGAAGTGCTGGGCCACCTCGTCGATGCCCTTCTGCGTTATGACCACATTGGCCCCTATCTCGGCCAGATGGTCAACGTACTTCTTCAAGATGTCGGCCTCTTGGTCCAAGAACGCCTTTATCTGGTCGGGACTGCTGACGCTTATCTTGGTGGTCCACTCGGGCTTTTCGATCTCCAGAGGCGCGTCGAGTATGGCTATCTTGGCGTTCTCGACGCGTTTCGGCATGCCGGGATGTACCACCTCCTTGTCGAGCACTATGCCCTGCACCAACTGGGTCTCGTACAGCGACTTGCCCTTCTTCTTCTCGATCTTGATCCAGTCCAGATCCAGATACGGCGTGCCGTTCCTCTGCTCCACCGCTTGGAAGGCGGCGTCGACGGCGATCTGGGCCAAGTAGTCCTTCGCCTCGGAGACTATCTTACTGCTCAGCGAGTTCGTAACCACTTTCGCCATGTCCTCTTTGGTCAGCTGTATCGGCCTGGCGATCTCCTCGGCGACCTTGGCGGCGTAGTCCGCGGCCTTCTTGAAGCCGTCGATTATAATCGTCGGGTGTATGCCCTCTTCGAGCAACTCCTCGGCCGCTGTGAGCAACTTGCCCGCCAGGACGACCACCGTAGTGGTGCCGTCGCCGACCTCGGCGTCTTGCGCCTTGGCCACCTCTATGAGCAATTTGGCGGCGGGGTGTTGTATCTCCATCTCCTTGAGGATCGCCGCGCCGTCGCCGGTGATCGTCACGTCGCCGAACGCGTCGATTAGCATCTTGTCCATGCCCCTCGGCCCGAGAGACGTCGACAATATCTCAGATATCACCTTGGCCGCTTGTATGTTACTCCTACGCGCGTCCTCGCCGGTAGTCCTCTGGGAGCCCTCCTTCAGGATCATTACGGGCACTCCGCCAGTTCTCGGTGCTTGAGCCATGGCTTGACATAAATTACGTCTATAAAAATTTTTCCCTCGCAAATGTATTTTAGGACGTCGTTAGGCCGCGCCATGGGCGAAACCGGCAAGTGGGCCGCAGACCTGCTGGCCTTCGCCGTAATAGTCTTCTTGATATTCTTCACGTCGAAGTATATACTCCACGTCTCCTGGCCATTCGCAGTAGTCTCCTCTTGGTCCATGATGCCGGACCTCCGCGTGGGCGACTTCATTCTGCTGGTCGGCGCCGGTAGCTGCTCGCAGATACATGTAGGCGACGTGATAGTCTATATAGCCAGCGCGCCGTTCCCCCCAGGCGAGTGGATAGTCCATAGAGTCATAGCCCAATTTCAATGCCAGTTTACTACCAAGGGCGACAACAGCATTACGAACCCCATATCGGACCAACAATACGGCGAGCCGCCGGTGACCCTCGGCGATGTGGTCGGAAAGCTGGGGCTGGTCATCCCCTACGTGGGGGTATTCCCCCTAATAGTCCGGCCCCAAAGCGCGTTGGGCGCCGGGCTGTGGATGTTAAGGCTCACGGCGTTCATAGCGCTCGTCGCGGCCTACTATATAGCGTTTAAACGGATAGG
>JBEULO010000092.1:0-3259 GCA_041287225.1 Thermoproteus sp. | reverse complement strand
GTGATCGTGGCGTACGGCAGAGGCCCGCCTGTGGCCATATTCGCGGGCTCTTGGCTCTGTTCGCGTTCGCCTATAGACGGATCGCCGATAGCTCTGGGGGAGCCTATAGGCGACTGCGAGGAGTTGGACAAATTGGCGAGGCTGACCTCGATAGCGACTGCGGTATTTATATTAAAGTCGAGGGGGCTCAGGGTGTTTTACGACAGCAAGGACGACGAGGAGCGCACAGCCGCCTATGCTGGCGGCGCCGATGGGGTGCTCGGCGAGATAAAATACAGATCGGGCCTGCCGGCGACGCCCGACGATGCGGCGTTTGTGGTCGTAGAGGCCTACGGCGCACAAGAGGTCAGAAGGGCCGTCAGGCTGGCGGGCGAGATCTATAGGAGAAAGATCGAGGTGCTCCTCAAGGCGGACTTCCAGAAGGCCTTAGACCTCGGCCAATATGCGTCGGGCGTAGTCTTGGTGGGCCCTCCCGATTTGGCCTCCTTCGAGCCCGCCTCGGCTCTGCCGGAGATAGGGAGGTGCGTCCACTGCGGCGTGGATTTCCTCATGTACGGATCTAAAATAAGCCGATGTCTCTATTGCGGCCGCTCCCTAAAGGGCGTGACGACTCAACGGAGGCCGGCCTTGAGGCCCGAGGTCGTGAGGGCAATACATAAAAAGTTCATTGCAGGCGCTTTACCGACCAAAATAGTTATTGTCTAGTCTAATTATAGATAAGGCCTATTCTCGACGAGAGGCACTAATCGGATCTCCTAAAGTTGAAGAGTTATTATTAATAACACTCGTATCACCGCCCATGGGGCTCGTCGTGTGGCTCCACGAGGTCTCGCGCAAAGACCACAACCTCGTGGGAGGGAAGGGGGCGAACCTCGGCGAGATAGCCAAGCTCGCACGGGTCCCGCCCGGCTTCGTCGTGACCACCGAGGCCTTCCGCCGTTTTATAGAGTCTACTGGAATTAAGTCGAAAATCTTAGAGCTGCTCGGCGCTGTCAAAGGCGGATCCCCCGATGACTACGAAAACGCCTCGGCCCGCATAAGAGGCCTCATAGAGACCGCCGAGATGCCGAGAGATATCGCCGAGGAGGTAGCCAAGGCCTACCTTAGGCTCTCAGAAATCGCAAGGGTTAAAGACGTCGCGGTTGCAGTCCGCTCTTCTGCAACCGCCGAAGATATCGCCGAGGCCTCCTTCGCCGGCCAGCAGGACACGTACCTAAACGTGAGGGGCGTCGAGAACGTGTTGTACTACGTGAAGAAGGTGTGGGCCTCGTTGTATACGGCCAGGGCTATATACTATAGAGAGCAGATGGGGATACGCCACGAAGACGCCGCAATAGCCGTAGTGGTTCAGAAGCTGGTCAACGCCAGATCAGCCGGAGTTATGTTCACGTTGGACCCCACCAGCGGCGATACCTCCAAGATCGTCATAGAGGCCGGCTGGGGTCTCGGGGAGGGGGTAGTAAGAGGGATTGTGACGCCCGACGAATTCGTCGTGGATAAATCCAGCTTGAAGATAGTCGAGAGACGCATATCCAAGAAGAAAGTGGCTGTGGTCAAAGACGAGGCCGGCCTCACCAAAGAGGTGGAGCTGTCCGAGGAGAAGGCCGCCGCGCAGGCCCTAAGCGACGAGGAGGTTTTGGAGTACGCCAAAATGGCCTTGGAGCTAGAGCGCCACTACGGCCATCCGCTCGACATAGAGTTCTCCGTAGATGCAGACATGTCCTTCCCCGAGAACCTCTTTATAGTACAGGTGAGGCCTGAGACGGTCTGGAGCAGGAAGAAAACCGAGGCGGCGGCCGCCAAGGAGGTTAAAGGCGGGGCCGTTGTGGTTAAAGGCATCGCCGCGAGTCCTGGCGTGGCCGTCGGCAGGGCCAAAATATGTCTGACCCTGGACGACGCGAAGAGAAAACTGCAGAAGGGCGACATCTTGGTGACCAAGATGACGGACCCCGACTGGGTGCCCTATATGCGCCTTGCGTCCGCCATAGTCACCGACGAGGGCGGCAGGACGAGCCACGCGGCGATAGTCAGCCGCGAGTTGGGCATACCCGCCGTGGTGGGCACGGGTAACGCCACCCAAGTCCTCAAGGACGGGGAGGTCTACACCGTCGACGGGAGCAAGGGCGTGGTCCTCCTAGGCGAGGTCGAGACGGAGAAGAAGGCAGAAGCCGCCAAGCAGGTAGTTGCCGCGAGCCCTGAGATAATCCTACATATCTATAGGTCCATCCCGTCGGGGACCAAGGTCTACATGAACCTGGGGGAGCCCGAGAAGATAGATGAATATAAGGACTTGCCGTTCGACGGGATAGGCCTCATGAGGATCGAATTCGTGATATCGAGCTGGGTGGGCGAGCACCCGTTGTACCTCCTCTCCGTAGGGCAGGAGGGCAAATTTGTGGACAAGATGGCCGAAGGCATAGCCAAAGTGGCCTCCGCAATATACCCCAGGCCGGTGGTGGTCAGGTTCTCGGACTTCAAGAGCAACGAATATCGTAGCCTACAGGGCGGCGAGAAGTTCGAGCCCGAGGAGAGGAACCCCATGTTGGGGTGGCGCGGCGTCTCGAGGTACATATCGCCTCAATACGAGAAGGCGTTTAGGCTGGAGCTCAAGGCGGTCAAGAGGGCCAGAGAGGAGCTCGGCCTCACCAACGTTTGGGTCATGGCGCCCTTCGTGAGGACCGTCTGGGAGGCCGAGAGGTTCGCCAAGTTGCTCGAAGAGGAGGGACTCTATAGGGATAGAGACTTCAAGGTGTGGGCTATGGCGGAGGTGCCGTCTATAGTCTTCATGGCCGAGGAGTTCGCGCAGTATTTCGACGGCTTCTCTGTGGGCTCCAACGACTTGACTCAATTAACTCTAGGCGTAGATCGCGACAACGACTTCCTCGTCAGGATAAACCCGAAGTATTTCGACGAGAGGGAGGCGCCGGTGCTTAAAGCCATATACGAGTTGATACAAAAGGCCCATAGGCACGGGCTGACCGTATCAATATGCGGACAAGGGCCTTCGGTCTATCCGCAGATGGTCGAGTTCTTGGTCAGGGCCGGCATAGACAGCATATCCGTCAACCCCGACGCCGTGCTCAACACGAGGGTGTTGGTGGCCTCCATAGAGATGAAAGTAATAAGGGAGAAGCTCGACGCGGTATACAAGGCCCTCTACAAGGCGGAAGAGGGCGACGAGTTTAGAGAGATAATTAGGAAGGTCTTCGGCCGGATGAGGTATTAAGACACAACTCGTAGAACCAAGGCACATCCACTT
>JBEULO010000091.1:0-3336 GCA_041287225.1 Thermoproteus sp. | reverse complement strand
TTTTGAGTCCCTATAGAACATCTCGGCTTTGCTTTCCTTGCTGTAGCCGTAGCCGCCCTCCATCTGCACCGCCCTCCGAGTCACCTCCACCGCAAGACGCGTGGCCTGTAGTTTGGCCACATGGGACATGAGGAGGAAGTCCGGCGACTTGGTGTCGTACAGATAGGCGGCGTAATAGGTGAGGGTCCTGGCGGTCTCTATGGCGGCGACCATCTCGGCCAGTTCGAACTGGGCGTTTTGGAACTCCACGAGCTTCCTCCCGAACAGCTCTCTATTTTTGGCCCAACTGTAGGCCTCCTCGAAGGCCCCCCTCGCCACGCCTATAGCCACGCCCGATATGGCCACTCTGCCTACGTCCAGCGTGTGCATTAATATCTTCCAGCCTCCGTTCAGCTCGCCGACTATGTCGTCGTCTCCCACCCTACAGTCGTTGAACTTCAACTCGGCCGTGCCGGTGCCCCTGACGCCCATGACCTCTATGGGCGAAGCCTCCACGCAGTTGTTTCTACGCAACAAGAAGACGGTAATGGCCTTATGTCTGGCCTCTCTGGGCCCCGTCCTCGCCGCCACTAGATAATAATCGGCATAGAGGCCGTTGGTTATCCACATCTTCGCGCCGTTTATGGCCCACTCCCCGCCCGTCCTCTCGGCCCTCGTCTGTATCGCCGCCGCGTCGCTGCCGCAACAAGGCTCCGACAGGGCGAATGCTCCTATCTTCTCCCCCGCGGCTACTTTGGGCAGAACCTCCTCTTTTTGTTCCCTTCTGGCGAAGTTGTTCACGGCGTCGGCGAAGAGAATTCCATAGGCCTCCACCAACAAGCTGAAGCCTCCGCTTATACGCCCCAACTCTTCCAGCACAACAACTGCGGACCTCAAGTCGCCTCCTCCCCCGCCGTATTCAGAAGGCACTGTAGGCGTCAAGAGGCCCAGCTTCCCTGCCTCCCTAATGGCCTCTCTGGGGTAGTAGTTCTCTCTGTCCATCTTGCGGGCAATAGGCTCGACGTACTTCTCGGCGAACTCCCTGGCGGTCTTCCTAACCAGCTCGTGTTCTTGCGTCAAAAGGCTCATGCCTCCTCGAAGTACTCTATATCAGTGACGAGGCCCCTCCTCTCGCTCCGCCACTTAGGCCTCACCTTCATGCCCACTCTCGGCCTTTCTGTCTTCACGAAGTGGACCAAGCCGCCCTCGACGCCTGGGAACTTTATGTAGGCCAACACTCTCTTCTCCCTCAACTGCTCGCCGTAGAGGTCCCTCTCGATTACTGTAAAGCTCTCCACAACGCCTACAGGCTCGACCTCGCGGAGTTCTTTCACCTCCTCGAAGTCGTAGGGGCAGAAGGACTTAGGCGGCATGAACAGCCTCCCGCACTTGGGGCAGTAGGCCGCGGTCAGTCTGCCCTCCCTCAACGCCTCCAGCCATTTGGTGCCTATAGGACCTGCGGTGTACACATAGGCCTCTATCTCCATCACCTCTGGGAAGTATTTGACGCGCCTCATGGCCTCACTGCCTCGAAACACTCTATGTCGGTCACAGAGCCCGTCCTTTCCTCCGGCGGCTTCCACCGCGCCTTGACTCTGGCGCCGAAGGCCTTCATGCTCTTAACCTCCTCTTCGGAGAAGCCGCATAGGTAGTGCATAAGCCCTGGGAAGAAGTGGTCGTCGAACTTATAGCCGGGCACGTCCAGTTTTATCACGCCGACCGCCACGGGCTCTTTGAGCCTCGACCTATCGGCCGCTATATAGCTCATAACTATCGTGACGACAGTGCCCTCATCTCTCGCCTCGACCCATCTGTCCACCTCGCGGAAACAATAGGGGCAGTACATCCTCGGCGGCACGAACACCCTGCCGCATTTGTCGCAGACGGTGCCTAAGATCTTGCCCTCCTTCAGTCCAGCCAAGAAGCGGCCCAGGGCCTGGCCTGTGGCGTATTCATAACGCGCCCTCCCCACTACGCCCATCTCGAACACCGGGAACGTCCACTTCTCGTATTTGGTGCCCCTCGGATTTAACGGCCTGCCGCTCATATCCCCAACACGATCACCGTCCCTGCCTGCATTAGATCGCCCCAAGCTTGCGCCAAACCCGTATAGACCGGCTTTTTGACCTGTCTGGCGCCAGCCTCGCCTCTCAACTGCCAGAATATTTCGGCAACCTTCATCAGCCCGGCGGCAGCGATGGGGTTCCCTACCCCCAGCAGGCCGCCCGACGGGTTTATGGGGAGGTCGCCATCCCTTTGGGTCACGCCCTCTCTCGTCAATATGGGCGCCTCGCACCTCCTGGCGAGGCCGAGGCCCTCCATGTGGTGTAGCTCCTTGTAGTCGAAGGGGTCGTAGGGCTCAGCTACGTCTATCTGTCTGCGCGGGTTGTCTATGCCGGCCATGCGGTACGCCATTTCCGCCGCGCGGCGCACGTACTCCGGGAAGGCCAAATCGCGGTTTGTCCAGTGGGTTGTATCCAGCGTCCAGCCTATGCCTTTAACCCACACCGGCGTGTCGGTTATCCTCCTGGCCTCCTCCTCGCTGGCCAGCACCACTGCGGCCGCCCCGTCGCTTGTAGGCGATATGTCGAGCAGTTGGACCGGCCACACCAACATCTCGCTCCTCAACACGTCGTCCACCGTTATGTTGGGCATACACAACTGGGCCGACGGGTGGCCGCAGGCGTTGCGTTTATTCTTGACGGAGACCAGGGCGATGTCCTCCTTCTTGACGCCGCATTTATACATATAGCGGTGCATCTCCATGGCGAAGATCCAGATGAGGTTGGGGTTCAACGGCTTCTCGACAATGGGGTCCCAGATGTACCTAAAGACGTATTGCGGATGCGGCTTCGCGGCGTGGCTCATCTTCTCCTCTGCCACGGCCAGCACCTTCTTGCAGAGCCCAGAGGCCACGTGCCACCACGCGGCTATGGGCACAAAGACGCCTGTGGCCCCGCCAACGTAGACCCTCACGACCGGCCTGCCCGCGCCCCCCGCGCCGTCTGCCAGATATTCGCCCTTCATGTGGACTCCGTCGAAGGCGTCAGGCGCGCTTCCGATCACCACGCAATCTATGTCCTTAAGGGTTAGTCCGGCCTCGTCTAGGGCTTGTTTGGCCGCCAGCCAGGCCAGCTCCTGCGGCGTCTCCAACATCCTACTCCTAAACAACGTCAGTCCGGCGCCTACTACCGCCACGCGGTGTTTGAAGTTGAGGTTGCGGCTCGTCATATCCTCAACACGGCCACGACGCTTGTAGTAGTAGGGACGCCCCTCCAGCTGTGCACTACGGCCGCTTCCCTCCTGTCTACTTCGGCCTTTATATCGCCGCGCATGACGGCCACGGCGTAGCTCAGC
>JBEULO010000090.1:0-3457 GCA_041287225.1 Thermoproteus sp. | reverse complement strand
GCCTCTGACCTTATCTCGATTTTTCTATAATCCGTCGATTCCTATTTTATTAATTATTATATCACACTAATCAGAATTCAAAATTTTATAGTTTCACTAATATAGAGAAATCTTTAATTTATCAATTTATATATGTTTTTTGTTATGCAAATTTTGCTAGAAAATTTGGAAGAACTTTCGGAACTACTCCCAAATTTTGCGGCTAATTTATGTAAGTATATCCTCGTCGGAGGGACATGGAGGCTCAAAAGATCGCCGAAGAGGTGAGGAGGCTTAAACGAGAGAAAGGGCGGTAGTACTGGGCCATAACTATATGGACCTCGACGTGCAACTCGTAGCCGACTTCACCGGCGATTCCTACGACTTAGCCGTAAAGGCCATGGAGGTCGACGCCGATGTTATAGTATTCGCTGGCGTTAGATTCATGGCCGAACAGGCGAAGGCCCTCAACTACGACAAGGTGGTACTCTCGCCCGACCTCAACGCCGGCTGCACGATAGCGGACGCCCTCGATAAGGAGATGTTGAGGGAGTATAGGGAGAGGTATCCCAACGCGCCTGTCGTCCTATACGTCAACTCCAATATAGAAGTCAAGGCCATGGCCGACTACATAGTCACTTCTTCGACCGCCGTAAAGGTCGTCAAGAAGGTCCCAAACGACGTGGTGATATTCGGGCCGGACGCCAATTTGGCCGCATATGTGGAGAAGATGGGCGGCAAGAAGGTGGTGAAAGTGCCGCCGAACGGCAGATGCATCGTGCACGGAAGCTACGTCCCGAATTACATCGAGGAGGCTAGGTCGAGATACCCAAAGGCGAAGATTCTGGTGCACCCAGAGGCGCCCTTGGGCGTACTGGCGCTTGCAGACTTCGTGGGGTCTACCAACCAGATGATAGAGTTCGCAGTCAAGGACGGCGCGGAGGAGTTCGTAGTGGGCACGGAGTTGGGGATGTTGAACGCCCTTAGGCTCAAGGCGCCGGGTAAGACGTTCTACCCCCTCACGACGGAGCCCTTCGCCAGATGTCCCTATATGGCTATGATAACCCTAGAGAAGATATACAGATCGTTGAAGTACGACATATATGAAGTCGAGATGTCCAGAGGGCTTGCCGACGCCGTGAGGGAGGCCTTCGAGAGAACTAGGAGGCTTCTAGGCGGATGATATACGTAATAGGTAGCGGGATAGCAGGCCTCGCGGCCGCCATATCCTTGAGGCTTAAGGGCCGCCGAGTCGTAGTGATAACGAAGAAGATCTTAGGCGGCTCCAGCCCTACATCGCTGGGCGGAATCGCCGCCGCGACCGGCCAGGACGACTCGCCGGAGCTACACGCCCTCGACACGATAAAAGTCGGCGATGGGCTGTGCGACGTCGATGCCGTGAATTACTTCACGAAGGAGGCGCCGCGCGCGATCGATAGGGTCATCGAGATGGGGTTTAAATTCGACGAGGGGTTGAGGCTAGAGGGGGGACACAGAGGAGGAGGGTACACCACAGCGGCGACTCCACAGGGCGCGCCTTGACGGAGTTTTTGCTAAAGAAGGCCAGAGAGCTCGGCGCTGTTTTCCTCGAAGACAGAGTTGTAAACATAACGAGCAGAGGCGGCGCCGTCAAGGGCATGGCCACAGAGGGGGGCCTAGTATTCGACGACGTAGATGCCGTAGTCCTCGCCACAGGCGGTTACGCCTACCTATGGCGACATACCTCCAACCCTCCCGAAAATATCGGCGACGGCATCGCGCTGGCGTTCAGGGCGGGGGCCGTCGTAGGCGACCTCGAGTTCGTCCAGTTCCATCCCACCATGACTCTGCTGGGCGGAGAGCCCGTACTGCTGACCGAGACGTTGAGGGGGGAAGGCGCCATATTGGTCAACGACCTCGGCGAGAGGTTCGCCTTTAAGTGCCACAGGGATGGAGAGCTCGCGCCGAGAGACGTGCTGGCAAGAGCGATCTACGAGGAGTACAAAAGGGGGCGCCGGGTCTACATGGACTTAAGACCGGTCGAGAAGTTCGAGGAGAAGTTTCCCTCCTTGAATTCGTTGCTTAAGGCGCACGGGCTCGATAAGAGCTCTCTGCTTCAAGTATTTCCAGGCGCGCACTACACCATCGGAGGCGTTAGGGTCAACATAAAAGGCGAGTCGACCATAAGGGGGCTATACGCCATAGGCGAGGTCGCCGACACGGGCCTACACGGCGCCAACAGGCTGGCCAGCAACTCGCTGTTGGAGGCCTTGGTCATGGGTCTAAACCTGGCTGAATATATCGACGACGAGTGGGAGGGGCCTAGACTGGACGACGGCGAGGTGATAAGAATAGGGCTCGGGAGAGGCGACCGCGATATCTCGCTCGGAGAGGTGAAGGAGTTGAACTGGAGGTTTTTGGGCCTGGAGCGGAACGAGGAGGGGCTTACAAGACTAGTGGAGATCTATAGGGGGGCCGATTTGACCGGGCGCTCCTCCACGGCGGCGTTGGTGTCGTATCTAGCCGCCACGGCGGCCCTATTGAGGAGGGAGTCCAGGGGGGCCCACTATAGGTCGGACTACCCCAATAAGGACGGGAAACTAAAAGGGAGGAGGATATATTTCTCCTATGATTGAAGAGCTGTACATCCGCAAGCTTTTAGAGTTCTTGGAGGAGGACGCGTATCCGGAAGACGCCACGAGCAGATATCTGGGCGATATTACGGCTAGAGGCGTCGTCGTATATAAGGACGGAGAACGCGGCGTATTGGCCGGCATCAAGTTCGTAGTACCCTTACTTAGATATCTGGGCCTCCACGTGGAGGGGTTTAAGGAGGACGGCAGGGAGGTTTCGAGGGGAGATGTGGTCTTATCGTTCAGCGGGCCTGCCGGCAAGTTGTTGGCGGTGGAGAGGCTCGTGTTGAACCTCGTGGCGAGACTTTCCGGCGTCGCGACGGCGACGAGTGTAATGGTCAGACTGGCGAGGTCTGTGAGCCCCTCTGTGAGGATAGCGGGGACCAGGAAGACCACGCCGGGGCTTAGGGCCTTCGAGAAGTACGCCATAGAGGTGGGCGGCGGGGACCCCCACAGGTTCAACTTGGCCGATGCGGTCCTGATAAAAGACAACCATATAGCCATCTACGGCGACTTGGAGGGCCTCATCAAGACGATAAGGGCGAGGACCAGCTTCATGAAGAAAATAGAGGTGGAGGTCTCGAGCTACGAAGACGCGTTGAGGGCCTATAGGGCCGGCGCGGACGCGCTACTTCTAGACAACATGAAGCCCGGAGAGATAGTGCCCATAGTCGAAGAACTTAAAGGGAAGGTCGTCCTCGAGGCCTCTGGCGGCATAACTCCAGAGAACGTCGTAGACTACGCAAAGACCGGCGTGGATGTAATAAGTAGCGGATATATCACACACGGCTCCCGTTGGCTCGACTTCAGCATGGACGCCGCCCGTATATAAAAGAGTTTAAACCGCACGGCGGCTCTATCTATCG
>JBEULO010000009.1:0-8013 GCA_041287225.1 Thermoproteus sp. | reverse complement strand
AAGATATGGGCTAGAAAACGTTAAGCCTGGCGACAAGTGGGCCCGCCGGGATTTGAACCCGGGATCTCCCGCGCGTCAGGCGGGCGTCCGGGAAGCCGTGGCGCCCCCGTCTTGTGCTCAGAATAGTCGCTATTTAAGTCTTTTCGTCGACAGCAGTGCGATGGCTGGCGATGGGTAGTCCTGTCGGCCAGTTATTAGAGGACGGCGCGAGGGGGACGGGCCCGGGGCGCCACGGCTTTCTATCCTACCGCTAGACTACGGGCCCTAACAAGCTGGTTGTCGTACCTTAAAAATTTTACGGCTGGTATTGATAACAGAGGTGCCCGCCGCAGTCTACCTGTTTAATAACGCCGCCTTTCTTAAGCCGCTCCAAGGCCTCTCTGAAGTATAGAAACCTCTCCTCTAACAGTTCGTCTCCGTACCACTCGACGAATTTTTCTATAATTTTGTCGAGGGTCCAGAGGGGCTCTTTTTCTTCCCTCATCATTCTGATGATGAAGCTGGACATGTCCTCGAGCGCGGTCCAGGGGTATTGGTACCAATACCAGTCTTTGACCTCTATTGCGTAGTAGTCGGGGATGTATTTAGCGGTGCTAGTTATCACTTGTAGCGCGGCTGTCTTAACGGATTTGGGCTTACAACACTTCTCGACGAGTTCTTTCGCCAAGACGACGCTGTCGCCGGTGTCCACTATGTCGTCCATAACCAACACGTTTTTGCCGGATAGGTCTGTTGAGAGCCCGTACTTGACGTAGGCCTTTTCGGCCACTTGGGCCGCGCCGGGCCAGTGGACCACCTGCACGCTGAGGAGGTCCTGTACGCCGAGGAAGTCGCAGAGGAGCCTAGCGGGGACGTAGCCGCCTCTAGCTATTGCGACCACTACGTCGGGCGACCAGCCGCTGGACTTTATGTTATCTGCGAGCTGTCTGGCCCAGGCCACTATTTCCTCCCATTTGACCACCTTTACTGGTACTTTCGGCACTTAGCTTTTAGACACTCCGGCCTTTTATATATTGTCTCGACTTATTTGCAGGGGCGGATCGCAGTGAATGTATAAAGGTCCGTACAGATGGGGGTTCCTCTATATTCGAAGTCCCATGTCCTGACTATCGCGCAGTCGAGCTCTTTACATATATTGAAGTACAAATCGCTTATTATACAAGAGGGTCCTCCGCAGGCCGCGTAGAGCCCTCTTATTCTGCCTCCAGAGGCCATTACGTTTAGGTTCGCCGCGACGAAGGGGCGGCCGGCCGAAGAGAACAAGACGGCCCAGCCTCCCAACATCCTTACGACTAGATACGGGAGCGCCCTCAATATGCCGACGTCGAGGGCCACCCCGCCGGGCATGACGTAGGGGTCCAACGCCGAGTAGACGCCGAGTAGCAACATCCAGGAGTCCCGGTCTAGGGGAAGGCCCCACCTCAAGGCCGAATATAGGCCGTACCTCATGGCCACGACGAAACCCCTCCAGCTCCTATCGGCGAGCCTCAAGGCCTCCGAGAATCTAGCGAGGCCGAGCGCCGCCTTGGTCCAGGAGTCTAGGGCTGAGAGGCGCGACGGGTCGTGGGGCCTCAGCTCCCTCAAGCCTCTAGACAAGAAGTAGTCGTAGATGTGGCGGCAAGGCCCCCGCCGCTCGCGCGGTGCCCTCCGATAGTATATATCCCACAACACGCCGTCGCCTTTAACCAACATGTATAGATATTGGGCGAGGCAATCGCCGCCGTTCAGGGCGTTCGTCGCGTATAGTTCTGCGACCCTGAAGGCGTCCGAGAGGCCGGGGGCGTAGACCGATTTGAATATATATCGAGGCCTCTTGAAGGCGCGGCCGCACAGCTTTGTGTTGCCCACCCTCACGGGACATTTGACGGCTTGTCTGAACTCCAAAGGCCTCCCGCCCACTAGCACCTCGCCGTCTTTTACCTCAACCTCGCCGAAAACAGCCGAGGCGCCCAACTTGACGTAGTTCCGCCTCAGCTCTAAAGTCAAGCCGTTGCCCAAATCCACCGCGATCTCCTCGTCGAGGCGCACAGACACGTCTTGGAGGGCCGTTAAAACCATTCAGCGTTCAAATCCTTCGTCACTAATTCGGCCTTCGCCTCTCTTCACCGACACATAACGGCCCGGAGCTTTTAATTTTTACTCTGGCCGCTATTAAAAGGGCATGGTGCGGCGGCCGGGATTCGAACCCGGGATCAGCGGCTTGGGAGGCCTATAGAGAGGCGCCGGGGCATCTATGTCCTCTTCCCTTATTTTTAAGCTTTATTCCAACTCCTCGCCAAGGCCGGACTTAAGATGCTCAAACCTGCTGGCCGCCACGCCGTCGTAGACGCCCGGCTCTAGGGCCGAGCTGTAGGCGTCTAGGATCGAGTCGGCCCCTGGCGTATTGCAGAGACGGAGAGCAGTTGGGCGGGCCCCCTCTAAAATTCTAGGACCTACCCCGACCTCCAACTTTCGTCTTTTCTCGCCTCAACGGGACGCGGAACTATTCTCTCCAGTTAGGCCTAGGGAGCTCTGCCCGTTCACGACCCTCCTAGGTCCACGGGATAGGCGAGAACCAAAAGCCTTCAGACAATATGTACACTTCTGCGTTAGTATATGGGAAGCGCCCGCGCCGGATGCCCCAAGTCTGTGGATTCGACCGCCGCGTTTTCTAGAACGCCGATTAACGGCAAGTCTGCACGTCTGCGGTTGCCGTATCGTCAGTCCTCCAGGTGTTCTTCACTGTTCGGCTGTCCCGAATGGCCGTCATCACACCACTAGTGCTATATCTACGGGGAATTCAAATTTCTCCGTGAATCCTCTAAAGGCCAGTAGGGCCGCCGCGGCGGCTACGTTGCTGCCCGCCGATGTCGCCAGGTCGGCCAGTGCTCTGATGGTCTTCCCAGTCCTGACTATGTCGTCGATTATTAGGACGTTTTCTCCCTTGGCCAGAAGGCCTTGGGGGACGTATAGCGACACGACTCTATTCCCCTTTATGTATGAAACCTCCAGTATCTTGTAGCCCGGCTCTTTGTACTGTTTGGCGACCACCAGCGGGACGCCGAACCTCTGCGCGACGACTACGGCGAGGGGTATCCCGTCGACGGCCGCCGTGAGGACCTTGTCGACCTTCAAGCCCTCGAATCTCCGCGATATGTAGATAGAATAGAGGGTCCACAGGTCCGGGTTGTACGTAGCTGTGAGGTCTACATAGGTCTCATATATCTTCAGGACTTTTTGTAGTATCTTGTCGAGGGGGTATTCGCTGAATAGTTTTTCTATCATCTCGCCTGCGGTTTCCACTGAGGGCAACATGTCGCCTGTGAAGTAGCGCGAGAGGACGCTTTCGGGGAGGCCCAACAGGCTCGATAACTCCTTGTAGGTGAGGCCCAGCAACCTCTTTATGGACCTCAAGGCGTTGACTCCGTCCAGCTGTGTCCTGACCTTCTCGATGCGCTCCACGAGATTAAACAAATAGTTAAATTTGAACGTATTGCGTATTTAGTGGAGCTGGTCGTAGAGCCGTTCCGGCTGGTCCTTAAGGAGGGCTTGCGGAGGATAATCGGGGTCCCCTTGTATTTAAACATGATGGGGTCCGTTAAGGCGTCGCCGGCTCTATACCTACTGGGCCGCTTCCGGAGGCTCTACTTCGAGGACTGGCGGTTTAGAGAAGTCGCCGCGGCCTTCTGTCCCGAGTGTGTGGCCGAGGAAGACGCCGTGGTTGTAGACAAGAGGCTCTTGGTGGAGGCCTACTACAACACAGTGGCGCAAGAGGCGTTGGCCCTGGCCCCCGGGATAGATTCGATAGTCGTGCCTTGTTATACTGGCGCTCTCGGCGAGGCCGTCGCGAAGAGGGCGCGAGAGGTCGAGCCCGGCATCTCCATAGTCGCGGTGAAGTTAGGCGACGGCGATTGCGGTTGGGCCGATGCGGCCTACGAGCCCCCTCCGCCCCTCCCCCTCCCTAAGGCTTTAAATCTGGGCGGCGCCTCCACTGCGGCCTTGTCGGCGGCCTTGAGGGCCTTGGAGGAGCGCGGCCTCTATTCCACGTTGGCGCTTCTGACAGACGGGAGGGCATGATGGTCGGCATAATCGGCGGCGGCCGGATGGGCCGTTGGCTCAAAAGGGAGATCTCCAAGAGGCACGAGACGGCTATATACGATGTGGATCCCTCTAGGAGCGAAATGCCGTTGGAGCGCCTGGTCGAGGCCAGCGGCGTCTTAATAGTGGCAGTGGGCTTTAGGGACGCCGGGCGCGTGTTGGAGGGCCTCTCTAGGTTCGGCCTCTGCGGGAAGTTGGTGATGGATATAGCTACATTTAAGCGGTACGTATTGGGCGCATATGCCTCGATTCCCGACTGCGCCTTGGCCGCGACGGTACATCCCATGTTCGGGCCTGGCGCCAAGTCCATGGAGGGGGGGCGGGTGGTCGTCATGGAGGTTCCGGGCCGGCGCGGGGCCGATAGGGCGGAGGAGTTCTTTAGGGGCCTGGGCGCAGTTGTGATACGAGGGGACGTCGAGGAGCATGAACGTTTCGTCAAGTACACTATAGGGCTCAGCTACGCCGTTGGGCTGGCCCTCGCGAGGGTCTATTCGCGCTATTGGCCCCTCTTAGAGAAATACGGCGGCACGTCCTTCAGATACCTCTCCACATACGCCGCATCGCTCCTGGGGGATCCCTCGGCTGTGGCCTACGCGGAGGAGGCCGGCGAGGCTCTGGACGAGTTCATAAAGGCCCTAGCGGAAAAAGGGATGCCGACGCTTCCGTTGGACCCCGAAGAGGCCTATCGCCTCTTCTACGAGGCCCTCTCAAGACTTTATTCTGGCTAGAGCCCCCTCAAGGGCGGCGGCCAAGACGTCATCTATTTCGGACATTTTTGTCAACGCCTTTATGGTCGTGCCGCCAGGCGTGGCGACCGCCTCGACCACCCCCTCATATCCCATACGCTCCACCAGTTGGGGCGTCAAGCCGAAGAGGCTGGCCGCCACGCTCTTGGCTAAATCCCAGGGGATCCCTATATTTACGGCGGCCTCGATGTAGCTCCTAAAGAGCTTGGCCACCAGCGCGGGCCCGCTACCGAGCACTACCGTCAGAGGGTCTATCAACTTCTCTTCGACCCAGATCACGACGGGAGAGATGGACCTAAAGAGGCGGTCTATCTCCTCTTCGTACTCGCCGGCCACGGCCACCGCGGTGAGGCCTATGTTGGTCATTGCCCTATATGACCTCGTCGACATGTGCGACAGCCTCGCCAGGGGGACGCCGGCCACGAACGATACAAGCGGCTTGTCGGTCTTTATGGGGACCTCGGGGATGTTGTGCGGCTTGACGGAAAGGAACACAACATCGCTCTTATTTACGACAATATTGCTGTCCAGATAGACCTCGAGGCCTATTTTAGAGGCCCTCTCCAGAGACCTAGTGGTTTTTACGGAGCCTACGACTCTATACCCCCTCTCCTTAAGCCTTAGGCCCAATGCTGATCCCAACTTCCCTAGCCCTATAATTCCCACAGTCTGGGGGACTGTTGTCCATATCAGAGCCGACAACCAACCTATATAAATTCTAAGCTCCGCAGATCTGTGGGGCTCGACACGTTAGTGATTGTAATAATATATGTCGCTGTCGTCTTAATTACGTTGTTTAGGCTGAGAGGAGCCCGTTGTTAGATCTCGACCACCTGTCTGCCTATATGTCTTGCCTTTGGCATCTCCGCCACTAGTCTAGGCAGCTCGGCGAATTTATGTAAGGTATATACCGGTTTGATTTTACCGTCAGCAATAAGCCTCAAGGCCTCAGCCAGATCGGCCCTGGTGCCTTGCAACACCGGCAACACGTCGATCTCTTTAAGTATATAGAGGCCCAGTTGGATCTGATAGGGGTTGGGGTCCACGTTGCCTATAAGGGCTATCTTGCCTCCGGGCTTTAAGGCCCTTGCGGACTGGCCTATAGTGGGCCCTCCAACCGTCTCTATGACCACGTCGGCGTATCCCATCTTTTTCACTTCGTCGGAAAATTCGCGCGTGGTCACCACATAGTCGGCGTATTTAGAGACCTGTTCGGCCTTTTCGGGCTTGGTCACTCCGACCGTCTTGGCTCCGTAGGCTCTGGCGACCTGGAGGGCGTGCACCCCAACGCCGCCGGAGGCCCCCGTGACCACCACTAAATGCCCCGGCCCTATTCCCGTCTTCTTGGCCGCCCTTACCAATGTGGACAACACGCAAGCGGCAAAAGACGCGGCCGCGAGATCCACACCGTCGGGTATCTTCACTAACGATTTGGAGTCGGCTACTATATATTCGGCGAAAGCGCCCCATATGTCTTCGCCGTATACTTTCTTGTTCTTACATAGATATTCCCTGCCGGACCTACAATATTCGCACTCGCCGCAGTATTCGTACATCATGCCGGCCACCCTATCGCCGGGCTTGAGGGGGGAGCCCTCGCCGGCCTCCTCGACGATGCCGGCGAACTCGTGGCCGGGGACTGTGGGGAATTTGACTCTCTGCCATCCAGTCCACGCCAAATAGTCGCGATAACAGACGCCAGCGGCTTTGACTCTCACCAGAGCCCTCCCGGGACCCGGCTTGGGCCTCTCCACCTCGATCAGCTCGAAGTCCGAATTGGCCCCCCGGACTAAATAGGCCTTCATGGTATGAAATATTGCTCTCTTAAAAAACGACAGGTGCTTATAGTGTCCTTTAAGCCTATGTGAGCTTGCTGTTGGAGTTCGATAGGTGTCCCGTCTGCGGTAGCCGCGACATTTCGTTGAACCAAGAGGGCCTCCTGGTCTGTAGGTCCTGCGGGACTGTCGTAGGCGTCGCGGTGGCGGCGGGGCTTTTGGCGAGCAGGAAGGAGGGGGAATACCGCCCGTTGGCGGGGTCTACGGACTACTACTGGCGAGACGTGAGGGGGGTCGTAACGCCTAAGTATAAGCTCTACGAGGCCCTAGCCAGAAGGGGCAAGAGGGCGCTGGAGGCGGAGGTGGAGAGGGTCGCCGCATTGCTCGGCCTCCCTAAGGCGTGTAGGGAGACGGCGAGGCATATAGCCGCCCGTATGGGCAGGACCAACGACGTGGAGTACGCGGCGGCCGCCGTGTTGTTTCTGTCCTGTAGGCTCGCGCGTATATATAACGACCATTTGTTTAAGGGCTACGACATGCGCCGGCTGGGCAGAAAGGTCGTATGGGTCCAGAGGAAGGCGGATATAGGGATGCCCCCTCCCCCTCCCAAACAGTTCATATACAGACTCGCCGAGGAGTTGGGGCTGGGGTTTACAGAAATAAAAGACGCCCTTTATGTGTTAGACGTCATAACGCCCGTAGTGGGTCGAGGCAAGATGGCACAAACCGCTGCGTTGCTCCTATCTGCAAGGGCGCACGGCCGTAAGATAGAGCCGATTCAAATAGCCGAAGCCGCCGGCATATCGAGCGGCCAGCTCGTCGAGGTGATAAAAGAAATCGACAGGGCCTTTAGGCCGTTAGGTCGAAGTTCTCGCCGTTCAGGACGATCCTGATGTGCCTCACAGTCCTGCCCGCCAGACGTCTAGGCTTGAACTCGACTAGGTACTCCCCGTCGTCTAGTTGTTGATAACTAGCGACGGCCCACTCCTCGCCCGACTCTTCGCCTAGGATATAGGCGAAGTCCTCGAAGTAGTCGTAAGTGCCACATGTATAACACATATTCCCGCCGAATCTCGCCTTGACGAGCTCGGGCCCTGCCTCGATAAGCCTCACTTCGGCCTCGGCCCCGAAGAGCTCGCGGAATTTAGAGAGAGCTCTGTCCGCGAAGTCCATAAAACAGTCCTCGAATGTACTATATAATGATGAGACCCCGATAGGACGATCTATGAGGCGAATCGCATGGGCTGAAAAATATTTTTATTAGAGCCGGCAAGAAGTCGAACCCCTGGTTCCCCGCCCGCCGATATCCCCGCGTATCGGGGACATATGAAGGCGGAGCCGGATGGATGCCCGCTCATTATATTGCGACCAGACAGAAGGGCTGGTGCGGGGGGTGGGATTTGAACCCACGCAGG
>JBEULO010000089.1:0-3465 GCA_041287225.1 Thermoproteus sp. | reverse complement strand
GCGAGGTCGGGGGCGAGGCTTCCGGAGGTGTTGGATGTGGCGGCCAGGAGCTTCGCCGCCGTGATGGACTTCCGCCGGGAGCTTCGGAGCCAGCTCAGACCCTATGTGGTTCTCTTCTATACGCTTATTGCGGTGTTTGCGGCGTTGTCCGACGTTTTGGTGTACATGTTGTTGCCCCAATTCGCGAAGTTCGCCGCTTCTCAACCGGCGGGCCCCATCGGCGGCATCAAAGCGGCGGCCGTGCCTATAGAGGACGTGCTGTCGGTATTGTTTTTAACTGCGTTGATTCAAAGCGTCGTGGGGGGAGCCATAGTGGGTAGGCTGGCGTACTTCAGCCCCAGGGCGGGGCTTGTGCACGGAGGGGTGGCGGTGTTGATCTCCACAATCGCCCTCTTGGCGCCGCTATGGCTATAAACGTCTTGGACGAGTACGAGGTGTCAGACCTAGTAAGGGCTTTGGTGTATGTGGACGACGCTGGGTTTAGGCGGTATAGGGCCGTAGAGCCTCCGCTGAGCCAGGAGGAGGAGGCTCTACTTAGGCGTTGGAAGGCCGCAATCCAAGACATGGGGGATGTGAAAGATGGAGTCCTCCGTCTGGTGCGGGAGAGGCGGACGGAGTATCTAGAGGAGCTTGCGAGGAGGGCCGCCTCCGAGTTTAAGGTCAAGGTGGACGAGAGGGCGTGGAACAAGTTCATGTACTATCTACGCCGAGACCTGCTTGGATACGGAAAGCTGGACCCCCTTGTGAGAGACCCATATATCGAGGACATCCACGTAGACGGGCCGGGCCGCGTCTACATCTGGCACAGCCGGTGGGAGTCCTTGAAGACCGACATAGTGTTAACTGCCGACGAGCTTGAGTCCTACGTCCAGCGGTTCTCGGCCCTCGTGGGGAGGTCCGTGTCCTACGCCAACCCCATACTGGAGGGGATGCTCCCCGAGGGGTACCGCGTTGAGCTCGTTGTTCCGCCCATATCGCCGAGGGGGCCCTCCTTTGTGGTGCGTAAGTACTTCGTAATGCCTATCACCTTGGTGGATATGGTGAAGATGGGCACCTTGTCGGCTGAAGCCGTGGCGTACCTCTGGCTCATGCTGGACCACGGCCGTAACATTGTAATAGTGGGGCCCACCGGCGCCGGCAAGACCACTCTTCTAAATGCCCTCCTCTACCTCGTGCGCCCAGATGCGAAAATACTCACCATCGAGGACACCAGAGAGATAAACATCGTGCACGAGCACTGGCAGGAGCTCCTCACCAGACCCTCTAGGGGCGAGGGTGTTAGGGACGTATCTGCCTTCGACCTCTTGGCCGTCGCCATGAGGTCCCGCCCGGACTACGTGGTGGTGGGCGAGATAAGGGGGGAGGAGGCCTACGTCCTCTTCCAAGCCTTCGGCTCGGGCCACTCCGGCGCCACTACCATACACGCCGAGACTATAGAGGACGCCGTCAGGCGCCTCTTGACGAGGCCCATGTACGTGCCGCCGATGCTGGTCGGGCTGGCGCACGTCTTTGTCCGCATTATACGCGTCAAGGTGGGGGACGGAGTGGCCAGACGGGTAGTGGAGATCGCAGAGAACATGGGCGTCTCCCGCGGAGGCCGCCCCAGGCTTCACTACGTCTTCAGGTGGGACCCGAAGCGGGACTACTTGGCCCAGGTGGAGGAGAGCCGCCACTTAGAGACTATATCCAGAGCGCGCTTCGTCCCCCTCGACCAGCTGAAGAGGGAGTACGAGCGGAGGAAGAGGCTTATCGCCTTGATGGCAGAGGGGGGCTACACCTCTCCCTACGTCGTGGCCAAGATATTTACGCAGTATCACCTAAACCCAGAGGCGGCGTTAGAGGCCGTGGAACATGGGCGGATCTAAAGAGCCTCCTCTGTCTATAGAGCGGCTGTAGGAGGCGCGCCGCGGCGCCGCCTCTTGCGGTAGGCGCCGCCGTTGGCGCCTCATCCTCGTTCCTCCCGCCGCAACCGCGCCGGAGGCGCCCGCCGGACTTTTAACATCTGCAGGCCTGGCGGCGTGCCCCCTACGCTTAGTATCGGCGAGGATGTCTCATTTCGATCTCGTTTGCAAAGATGCGGTCGGAAAGCCCCTAGCGGGATGGGCGCCGAAACTTACAGTTTCCTGCCTCCGTAACGCCTCTCCGGGATCTGACCGCCCGCGGGGCATCCCGGCGGGACCTCGACGTCACGGCCCCCGCCTGGGGGTCTGGAGAGGTAGAGGCTTCAAATGGGCGGGGTCTCTGGCCCTCGCGGCTACCCCCAAAAGGTGCAACCCCGAACCTGTGGGAGGACCTCCCCGCCCGGGCCCTTCGAGTCGGGAAGAAGCCAGGCGTTGTCCGTCATGTTGCCACATTCATGGCGGGGTCCTCTGGGGCGGCGGCCAGTGGCAGGTGGGGAAGGACGTGCCGCAAGAGAGGCGGCCCTTGCGGCCAGGGGGCGCCAGCCCGTATGAGGCGTCGACGCACAGCGGTGAAGGGCGCCTAGTCGTATGCAATAGAGAGGTTGTGAACCTGCCGGCGCGTGCTTCTGAGATAACTGAGCAGGTCTTAGTGCTTCCGGCAGGTGTTGCTCCGCTTCGAGCAGATCAAAGCGCGGCCTCTGGCGCGCCCCTCGGCCTTCCTTTTTGTAACATCGCGGCCATAGTTGATGTCCGTCT
The DNA here is from genome assembly GCA_041287225.1 of Thermoproteus sp. Classification (GTDB taxonomy): domain Archaea; phylum Thermoproteota; class Thermoprotei; order Thermoproteales; family Thermoproteaceae; genus Thermoproteus. The sequence continues at coordinate 808 of JBEULO010000089.1, read as the reverse complement.
TGGCGTTCATGGCGGCGCTAGCCTCAGCCCCTCGGCGTCCTTGACGCAGGCGGCGTCTTGTTCGACCCCGTCGCCCTAATGGCGCCCGTCGGCCTCATGTACAATCCCAAATAACAATATTTATAACGTAACATATATATTGTGGATCTCCCCGTTTGGGCGTGTGCATCAGTAAGGACCTCCTGGCGAGGTTCTACGGGAGCCTAGATTTCTCGCTGAGAGTTTTGATACACTATAGAGTCTTGGTTATGTACGGAAAGCCTTTCGACCAGTTCTTAATCGATGAGCCGTGGAGCGTATACGACGTCCTCGCGACATCTATGGGTAAACACAACGCCGACATGTTTCTACACGTATTGAAAAACTGGCTCGAGAGACATGGATGTAAACTCTCCCTAGATGATATAAAAAATTTTTTAAGTAAAAAAGAGTTGTGGACGTAATGCTGGAGCTTCGGGGAGTCACTCTAATATACGGGCCCGCCGGCGCTGGGAAGTCCACGTTCGTTGCGTATTATACCCACAAGAAGTATTCGAAGATCTTCTGGGTCTCGGCCTTCGAGGACGAGCCGACTTTTCGAGACAACATGAGGAGGCTCGGCTACGACTTCGGCGACAAGCTGGCGTTTTGGGAGGCGCCTCTTGTCGATGTGGAGTCGTTTTTCAACACGCTTGTCGACGCCGTGTATAGAGAAAAGCCGGATGCGCTTGTGGTCGATTCGATTACGGCGTTCCTGATGGAGGGCGGCAGGGGGATTGAGCTCGTCCATAACTTGATTTACCGAGTTGTGCGCAAGCTAGGCGTAGAC
>JBEULO010000088.1:0-3487 GCA_041287225.1 Thermoproteus sp. | reverse complement strand
CGAGGGGCTGGATTTAAGGCTTCTTCCCAGCGCGGGCCTCCAGCTCCCTTTTGAGTATCTGCGGGATGTCTTCGAGCAGTCCCTGCAACAAGGCGTCTATATCGCCCGGCATCCGCTCCAGCGCTACGCCCTTGCAGTCCACATAGGCCCATTTTATCTCCAGAGAGGTCTCGTCGCCTTTATGTTTCTTCGATATGAAGCCCACGAGCCAGTCCTCGCCGAGCCTTACCGTCACCATGTCTTGCCTCCTCAAAGAGCCGAGGAGGCCTAGAGCCGCCTTCCTCGCCGCCTTTATTGCCTCCTCGTCGCTCACACAGGTCATATGGGAGTTAGGCCACGGCTTTATATTGTTTTAGCTTCTCCACATCGTCGCGGCAATACGTCCGCCCCCTCCACTTCACACACCTCACAAAGGCCGAGGCCCACACCGCTAGGGGGATCACGAAGTTGCCCAGAGCCCATGTGGCGAGGACTTCGGCCGCCCTGGCCTTCACGCCGGCGTGTGCCTCCACGCCCTTCGCCCTCACGAAGTCTTTCGCCAAATTTATTAGGGGTATGGAGAGGCCTACGGCCAGGAGGGGCTCGCCCGAGGCGAGGCCTACGGCGGGCGCGAGGACCCCGAAGGCGAAATTTAAAGTGTATATGGCCAGGCCTAGGAGCCAGCCGCCTTTCGCGTACCATTTGACCATCAATATCTGCCTCACAGCCCATTTGAACATGTCGCCCCATCTGCACTCCAAATCCGGCGTCGGCGCTATGGAGGGCCTCGAAAACCATATCCCTCCCCCCAGCTCCTTCACGGCGCTATACGTCGCGTAGTCGTCGCTTATATAACGCGGCAACCGCTCCGCTATCCTCCCCCGCTCTACCACGTCCCTCCTCAAGGCGGTGGAGCCGCCCCACAGGAAGCGGGACCTCGGGTCTTGCATCGCCGCAAACGCCGTGTTGCTCACAGCGGCTCTGGCCCTAGTGCAGAGGCTAGAGCCTAGATACCACCTATAGGTCGTCGCGGCTTCGTAGCGGGAGAGGGGGGCCGTGAGGCCCTCCAGCCACTTGGGGCCCGGCCTTATGTCGTCGTCGGCGAAGACTATACAGTCGCCTTTGGCTACTGCCAGAGCTCTAGCCAACGCCCAGCTCTTCCCGGGCGCCGCCGGGTTGGAGCCGGCCGCCAACACCTCTCCGTATTTCGCCGCTATGCTGGCGGCAGGATCGTTCGGCTCGTCCACCACGAAGATATATCTGACCTTGGCGCCCACCTCCTGTCTGGTAATTGCGGAGAGGTTCTCCTCCAGCCCCGGCGGCCTCCCCCTGAGGGGCACGATTACGTCTATCTCCCTACATCTCTGTTGGAAGTACCCACTGGCGGACCAGAACTTCTTCTCCCTATACAGGCCGGCGGCGGCGAGGCCGGCGAATATCGACGACACTACTGCCGCGACGAGCTCTGCCAACACGCCGGAGGCCCGGCGCCTCTTTTTAAGCGTTGCCGTCCGCCGCGCCCTCGGGGCGCGCCGTCTACTCGACTGCGGGATCGACGGCCTTTATATGGGCTATGTTTACTGTAGTTAAGACCAGGTGCCATCCCTTTTTTGAGAAATGGGGGTTTATAATCCGGCGCGCCCCTCTTCATGGAGGGCGTCAAGGAGTTCGACCTGACCTACGAACAGCTTTTCAGCGCTCCCGACAAAGAGGGCTCCATAGTCTCCGTTAGGGTCCACAGAAGGGTGAAATCGGTGTTGGAGGAACTCGCGAGGCGGGAGGGGCTCGACGGCGTGTCGGAGCTCGTGAGGTACCTAATTGCGGGGTACCTCATGGGCAAATACAACATAGTGAGGCCCGAGCGGCGCGTAGTCGTAGAGCCCATAGTGCTCAACATAAATGTGGCCAAGGGGGCCTCGCGTGTAGACGACCTAGACGCAGAGCTCGCCATACAAGAAGTCGAGAGGGTCGTACAGGACGCAGAGGACTACTTGAAGAAGCTCTCCATGGGCCTCGTCATGAAGAACCCCGAATACATCTCGAGGCTTAATAAACAGCTTGTGAAGGCCGCCAAGACCGCCAGGAGGATGGGCCTCGACGAGGTCTACACGAAGATCTTGAAGTTGAAGTCGCAGTTGATGGTCCTGTAAAATTTATTAGGAAGGTCGTTCGCCGGGTTTATGGCGTGCGAGAAGTGGGAGAGGCTCATGCAACAAGCCGAAAGGCAAGGCAACGCCGCCAAGGCCCTCGAGCTCAAAGAGAAGATGGTGGAGTGTATCGTATATCAAGTCCAGAGCCTAGTGGCCGAGAGGAGGCTCGACGAGGCAGAGGCCCTCATAAAACAAGGCAGGGAGCTGGCGAAGAAATACGGCATAGAGGAGCTCTCCTTCCACTTGGGGCTCAACGAGAAGAGGATAGGAGAGATTAGGGAGAGGAGGGCCAAGGCGGCCGCTCAGAGCTCGTAGACGCCGTCTAGGAACTTAGAGAGCCTGTTTATCTTCCTCCTACTAGCGCCGACGACCGCCCCATATCTGCCGAAGCCTACCGCCAACACGTCGACGACTACGCCCGCCACCTCCCGGCCGGCGAGCACCAGATAGCCTTGCGACCTATATTTCTTCCAGAAGGAGTAGAGCCTATAGGCCTGTTCGTCTCTAGGCGCCCTCAAGGCCCCGGCCCTCTCCACGGCCTGCCCCAGCCCCTCGGCTATCGCGTAATAGTAGGGCGGCCGCTGGGTCCTCCTGACCTCCAGCCTCAGCCCCGGCACGTCCTCCACAGCCGAGGCCACCACATACGCGCCTGGATATCTGGCGAGCGCCGAGAGCCTATTGAGGAGGGGCCTTTTGGCCTCCACAACTGGCACTACCGGCGTATATAGGCCGTCGCCCCTACGAGCCGCGGGGAAGACCGAGCCGAAGAGCCTCACAAAGGCCGGGCGGAGGCCCTTGGCCTCCAAGAGCTCCGCCACTAGGTAGGGGGCCGCCTTCCTCACGCTCGACCTGCCAGGCCTATAGAGCTGGAGGTTCCTCCGCAATATTTCGAACAACCTCGCCGAATTCAGCTCGACGAGGCGGCGAAGCGTGCCCTCGTCTATTTCGCTCCAGCCGGCGAGGTCGCCGAGCAGGTCGGCGGCCAGCCAGTCCGGCGCGTCGTAGACTCCGACCACCTCGCCGACGGCCCTCCTTAAGGCTTCGAACAAGAAGCCCGACTGCATGTCCACACTCCCGATTTTGGCCACTCGATAGTGCCGACTTAAAAAGTTATCGCGGAATTGGAGCGCGGCCCAGACGCCTCCGCGCAACCGGCGAGTTGCAGTATACGGACAAGTAAACTTTCTATATGTGTCGAAGTCAGCACTTTAAGGAGGGAGAGGCGGCAGACACATGAAGTGGGCCGAATTGACCTGGCCGGAATTTGAGAGGGCCGACAAAAAGGTCGCCGTGCTGCCGGTGGGGGTTATAGAGGCCCACGGGCCCCATCTGCCTCTAGGCACCGACGCCCTCATGGC
>JBEULO010000087.1:1950-3572 GCA_041287225.1 Thermoproteus sp. | reverse complement strand
GCCCGAGCAGGAGCTGGCCGTGGGGCTTAGGCTCGGCCCCAAGATAGCCGTGCTGGACCTGCTGGCCGAGTGCTCCCAGGGCGGGTGCGGCGCTCCGGCGACCCCCGTGCCGGTCCACGCCGAGGTGAGGCCGCCGAGGCCCGGCGAGGTCTCGGAGATGTTGGGCCTCCCCAGAGACGGCCTCGTCTTGGGCGCGCTGGCCCTTGCCTCCGGCGAGGAGGTGCAGGGGGAGGAGGTCAAGTTGCCTCTCGACGCGCTTAGGCACCACGTCCTGGTCGTGGGGACTACCGGCAGCGGGAAGACGGTTTTGGTCAAGGAGCTGGCCCTCCAGCTGGTGGGGGCGGGGCATAGGGCCGTGGCGCTGGACGCCGTCGGCCATTTCTACCACCTCGCCTACAACGGCGTGACGGCGAGGGTCATACTGCCCACGACGCGTCGGCTCTTGAGGAGGGGGCCCAGGGCCGTGGTGAGGAGGGCCGTGGCCAAGGCGGCCTGGAGGGGGAAGGCTAAATACAAGGCGAGGCTCTTCAAGAGGGGCTCTCTGTTCTCCAAGGCCGAGGTGGAGCTGGAGTCGCAGGCCGGCAGGGCCAGGCTGGTGGTCTACCCCTGGGCTGTGTCGAGTAGGGACATCCTGCGGGACCTCCCCAGAGCCGTCAGTATACTCTCCCTACAGGCCAAGATCTTCTACAAGAGGGTCTTGAGGGAGGCCTTCTCCAGAGGGGCCCCTAGAGACGTCAAGGGGCTTTTCGACTTCCTCACCGGGACGACCTCCTCCCCCGACGGGCGGAGGGCGGTCTTGACCTACGAGGCCATAGGCGCATCTCTGGGCCTCCACTCCAGCACCATGGAGAACATAGTGAGGTCGCTCCTCTCGGTCATAGAGACGGATCTGGTGGACGTAGAGGCCGGCGGGGTCAAGGCGGCCGAGCCCAAATACGACGAGGCGCTGGCCGGGTACACTGTGGTGGACATATCGTCGCTTGGAGTCAACCAGCAGAGGCTCGTGGTCTATAGGGTCCTCGACGCGGTCTACAGAATGGCGAGGCCCGTGACGGCCGTGCTCGTGGACGAGGCCCATCTGTTCTTCCCCCAGACCAGAAGCGAGGACGAACAGGCCTTTATAGAGTCCCTGCTGACGAGGCTCACGAGGCTGGGGAGGGCCAGAGGCGTCGCGGTGGTCTTCGCCACCCACGTCCCCGAGGACCTAAACGACGTGGTGCTCCAACTGGCCAACACCAAGGTCGTCCTCAGGAGCGACGTCAAGGTCTTGGAGAGGCTGGCCGTGCCGCAACACGAGAGGAGGTTCCTTGCCGTGGCCGACAGAGGGCTCGCCTACGTCTGGGGCTACGCCTTCAAGCACCCGATATACGTCAAGGTGAAGAAGAGAGCCGTCCATTTCGGATGAGCTCCTCGACCCAGCCCCTGGGCCTCCCGCCCTCGTATAGGAGCTCTCTGGGGAGGGACCCCACGTCCACTTTGACTCTAGGGAGCTTGTGGATCTTGCCGCCGGCGTCCACGTAGACGGGCTGCGCGCCTGCGATCCAAGCGGCCAGGAGCAGGTAGAAGGCCTGGGGCTTCGTGCCCGAGGTGAGCCCCACGTAGCCGCCCCTCCTCAAGAGGCG
>JBEULO010000087.1:0-1940 GCA_041287225.1 Thermoproteus sp. | reverse complement strand
ACCACGAAGTACCCCACCGGCCTGGCCACGCCGAGCCTCTCGGCGCATATCGACACGGCCCTGGCGGCGGCGAGGCCCGCCTGGGTGTCGGTCGCCGCGAGCTCCAGCTCCACGTCGCCGCCCAGCGCGACCGCCGTATGGAGCTCCGGGACTTCGCGCGGGTCGGGGCACCTCCTGCCGTCTATTCTCTCCAGAGGGCTCTTGACGCCCATGGCCTTTAGGATCGAGACTCCGCAGGGCTCGAGGAGGTAGGTCATGCCTCCCTCAAGGCGTCCAGCACCGCCTCGAGGCCTCTGTAGGTCGGCTCCACGGGGGACGCGGCGTAGAGCATTTTGACTATAGAGGCGTTGAGCCTCCTCGCCAGCCTGTCGGCTATGGTTATGGGGACGGGCACGCCGAAGGCGTCCGCGAGGGACGCCATCCAAGAGGCGGCCTCGGCGGCTAGCCTCTCGTCCAGCGCCTCCACCCTCAAGACCCTCACGCCCCTCGCCGCGGGCGCCGCCACGTAGTACATCCACTTGACGTAGCCCTCGAGGGACACGGTGACGGGCCCCACGTAGCCCGGCCTCCCCTCGAGAAGCCTCAGCGCCGTCACCTCGTCGTTCGTGCCGAAGCCCGCACATCTTGAGAGGTAGGTCGACTTGTCCAGGCGCTTGACGATCCCCACGGCCCGTCTGCCCCTGAAGGCCTCCGCCCTCCTCTTTATGAAGGACCTGTAGAGCGCCCCGTACTCCCCCTCCCTCTCGGCCGCCGCAGCCGCCCTGAATATGGGGCCGTCCACCACGAGCACTCCCCCTCCGTCCCACGCGCCCGCGAGGACCTCCTCAACGTGGAGCCTCACCTCGTCCCTCGCCGACTCCAGATCGAACGTAGCGTCGAACGGCCGGTCGAGGTATTGGGACCAGACGTAGAGCCTCCCGCCCCTCTCTACGTCGCCCCTCCACCTGTAGTTGAGCCTAAGCCCCAGCCACTTGGCCTGGAGGCCCGGGACCACTGCGGTCTGTCTGCCCACGAGGGCCCCCGTGGCCACTATGGCGGAAGCCCCGCCGAACTCCACCACGACGGTGTGGCTGTCCAGCCCGTGCACGTCGCCGGGAGGCTCCGACCGCTCGAAGACCACATCGTAGGAGCCGCAGCCGACATAGGCCCCGCCCTCCTCCTCCCCTCCAGGCCCCATCTGCGGCGGCGGGACCTCGGCCGCCTCCTCGCCGACCCTTTTGAGCACCTCGACGAGCTCGAAGAGCTCCTCCACGACAGCTCCACGCCAACTATATAAATACGAGCCGCCGGCCCGTCGTGGAGTTGTTGTTCGTATACGGGACTTTGAAGAGGGGATGTATAAACCACATCTACCTCACAGGCGGGGAGTATCTGGGCAGGGCCTACGCCCCCGGCTATACGCTCTACGTCTTGTTCGTGCCCTACGCCGTGAGGGCTCCCCCCAGTTGTAGGGTATATGGGGAGCTCTACCGAGTCCCCAGCCGCGTCTTGGAGGAGATAGACGAGTTGGAGATCCCAGCCGGCTACGCCCGCGTGAGGGCGAAGGTCGCGTCGCTGAGGGGAGGGGAGGCAGAGGCGTGGATCTACGCGGTGCCTGGGGAGGAGACGTCCAACTGTCTGGCCGACAGGTACCGTTGCCCCTCGCCCGACATGGACCTCACAAACTCGTCGTACTTCGCGTAGCCCCGCCGCCGGCCCTCTCCGCGCAGACCGCGTCCCCTCAAGCCCGGCGTGTCTGAGGAAGCTCCCGGGAGTCGTAACTGGCGTCGCCGCAAGTCGAGAGGCGTCGGAGCGGCTGGCGAGACATAACGCGCCGACATTAAGGAGAAAAAACTTAAATAGACGACGAGAAGTAGGGCGAGGAGCCCCGGTCGTTTAGCCCGGCCAAAGGGCGCGTCCGGCTACGGATGCGGGCCTCTCGAGCCCGTGACCCGGGTTCA
>JBEULO010000086.1:0-3576 GCA_041287225.1 Thermoproteus sp. | reverse complement strand
GTAGACTTCAGGCAATCTGTCGTAAGCCGGGTACACCTTACGCCAACGCTCGCCGAGTCCAGTCATGTCGATCCCCAAAGGCATTTGGATAGGGCCCTCAGCGCCCTCTTGACGTCTTCCTCTTTAGGCGAGACTCCGCCCAAATATTTCGCCTCAAGCACGCCGGCCAGAAAGGCCAGGCGTGCTTTGGCCAGAAGGAGTACCCTATTGGCCGTGGCCACAGCTGCGTCTAGATCTACGACGAGCCTCCCGCCGGCCTTAACGGGCACGTCCAGCCTCTCCTCGCCTAGTATCTCGATTACGATTCCAGCCCTATTGATCGACAACACCCCGCTGTGCTTATGGCCCGTACTGCGCGCCAGAGAGACCAGCTCGAAGGCCCTCCTGGCGGAGTCGACTGCGATGTGCAGTATTCCTCCCCTCACCATCATCCACACATCGTCGTGGGGCCTTATGGCGTTTTCGACCTCGTCGACGGTCACGGCCCTATGCCACTTGGCTATAGGCCTGAACTCCCTCCCCTTACTGTAGCTGGGGCTCCTCACAGAGGCCAGCAGGATTCTCCCGGAGCAACTACTGGTGGTGTACAGCCAAGGGAGCTCGTTAAGCCTCCTAAGGAGGGGGTATATGTCCTCATCCACCCTCCCTTGAGCCGCCTCTCGTTCTAGCCTCTCCAGGAACGCCCTCTTCCTGCCGGCAAACACGGCTGGATCTACTATCACGACAAATTGGCCTCAATCACCCTTTTAGCGTTTTTGTACGCAATACCCTCTATCTCGTTCTCGCTGAAGCCCGCATCACGCAAGAGGTCGAAGAAAACCGGCAACTTATCGATAGACTCCAGGCCTTTGGCCATGCGGTCCACCCCAAGGGCGTCCGACCCTACTGCCAAAATCTCGGCGCCGAAGGTCTCCTTTACATATAGGGCATGTCTGACCAAATCCTTAACGCTACCGTCGCCGCCGATAGTTGAAGGTATAGCAGTAAGTCCGATCACGCCGCCGTTTCTTTTCAGCGCCTCTAACACCTCGTCGTCTACATTACGATTAGTTTTGTACACCGCGGCTATGTTTGCGTGGCTTATCGCTACGGGCTTTCTGCTTATATGTAAGACGTCAAGGGCTGTGTTTTTGCTGGCGTGAGCCAAGTCTATTATAACGCCGAGCTTATTCGCGAGTTCTACCAGCTCTGCGCCGTAGGCAGTAAGCCCGTAGTCTCTTCTCGTCATACACGAAGCGCCGTATTTGTTGTCTAGATTCCACGTAATGCCTATGGCCCTAAGGCCCAACTTGTAGTATAGCAAAAGGTCCTCGGGCTCATCTAGGGCGTCTGCGCCTTCGAGTAGAATTAGGAACTTAAGGCCGCCGCGGCTTAAATCTGTCGCCTTTTCGACTATAGTTACTCCGTGCCGTATAGCTAACCTATAGATTATCTTGAACATCTCCAATGAGATCTCCTTAGAACCTGCAGGAGAGGCGCCCAGAGAGCTATAAGAAATAGGAAACACCGATGTGAAGACGAGCTCAACTCCAGCCCTCTTGAGTTTCGGGAGGTCGGACTGTCTACCTACTTCATCTACATCGAATTCCGACCTACGTCCAACAAAATAGTAGTGGGCTATATCTTCATGTAGGTCGTATATCATTAAATCATTAAATGTATCGCTTTTAAGGATTCCGTTAATATGCCTCGAGACTAACGTAAGATTTATTTTCAATGTAGCGTATAAAAGATCATGATAAGTGCCCTCAAGCTAAAACCCGACGAAATAGCTAGGTTCTTCTCTACCTTAGAGCCGACATATAGGACGTTAATTAACGTAAGGCTGAAGAGGATATTTGGACGGGACTTCTACCAATTAGCCTCGGAGAGGCCCGACAAGATATACGACTTTTTGGTCAGAGCCTTAGGCGAACAAAATACCGAGGTTTTCTTCATAATGTTCTCTCGATGGCTTATAAATAAATCTAATGATAAATTTATAAATTAAGTGTTAAAATGAATATTATTAATAAATAAAAATTAAATCTAATTCTGGAAAAACTGAAAAACTTAATTACTCATAGAATAATTGCGGGGCTGTATGAGCACAAACGATCTATTTGAATTCTATAGGTCTCTAGATACCTCTTTGAGATTACTCATAAGGTTTAAGCTGAGCCATGTAGTTGGCAAGACTTTTGAAGAGCTTGCAGAGCAGGAGCCTTGGAGCCTCTATCCGGCTTTGGTGAAAGCTCTAGGGGAGCATAACGCCGAAGTACTTTTAAATATGTTGTCGGATTGGCTTATGAAGAACGGCGAGAGGGTAGATGTAAATATTCTAAGGGATAGGTTGAGCAGGCGGGAGGCGTGGTCCGAGGCGGAGGCATGAACGGGCTGGAGCTCAGAGGGGTCACCGTCGTTGTGGGCAGGCCGGGGACCGGCAAGACTACGTTCTGTATGAGGACGGCACAAGAGGCGTTGAGAGCTGGCAGGAAGGTCCTCTGGGTCTCGCTGTATGAGGGGAAGGACTTATTCCTAGAGGAGGCGGCCAAATTGGGCTATAGGCTGGAGGGCGTGGACTTCTGGGAGGCCGTGGCGGTCCAGGCGGAGGCCTTTTGGAGCCGCCTTATGGACTACATATCGGAGCGCCGTCCAGACCTAGTCGTGATAGATTCGGTGACCCCGCTGGTGGAGGGCGCGGACGGCAGGTCGTTGATGTTGAACGCTCTCTACCGCGCGTTGAGGCCTGCCTCTATAGACGTATTAATGACGGCAGAGAGGGGCACGCCCCCCTTCGTCGAGTATATAGCCGACAACGTGGTCAGGATGTTCCTAGAACGGACGGAGGAGGGCGTGCCGGAGCGTAAAATGTGTGTCGACAAAGCCAGAGGCCTCCCTGGAGGTTATTGCAGGCAGTTCGACATAATAGATTCGGTCGGCTTGGTGTTCTTCGACGAACTCAAGCCGACGCCCGGAAGGCCGGTAGAGATAGCCACCGGCTCCACCCTAGACGACCTAGTGGGCGGCTCCTTTGTGGGCAATACGCTATTGGTGGGGCCGGCCGGCGCTGGGAAGACCAGACTCGCCGTCAAGCTGGCCTCCATGGCCGCCGCAAGGGGCTATAAAGTGGTCTACAGGACGTTTTCGGAGGAGCCCTGGCAGATAAAGGAGAGGGCGAAGGCCTATGGGGTCGACTTCGACGTAGTTGCGATTAGGCTGAAGCCGCCGAGCTATGGGACACACGTCTACGAGTTCTACAGGCTTATAAACGAGGCGAGGCCTGACCTTATAGTCTCCGACGGCTTCGACTTGGAGTTCAGAGTATACGGGAGGAAGGCCTTCGAGATGAACATGAGGATGCTGTCCGCTTTGAAGGAGGCCGGCATAGCGTTTATAGGCACTATGTCGAGGACCTACGGGCTGGCCAACCATGTGGACAACGTGCTCGCCCTAAAATTCGACGACGGCGGCAGGAAGGTCGAGGTCGTAAAGTCGTTCAGAAAGCCTAGGCGCCTCGTCTGCCGCCTCTCCGAGTCTCTCGAGTGCGATTAAAAACCCAAGCCTCCGACAGGGCGTAGTTAGCGGCAAAGCCGG
>JBEULO010000085.1:0-3612 GCA_041287225.1 Thermoproteus sp. | reverse complement strand
ACAGCCTCCTCAAGGCCTCCTTAAGCTCCTCCATCCAGCCAAAATCGTGATGTAAGTATATAAGCCTTTATCGGGCGCCGCCAGGGAGTTCAGACGCACGATTCCCGTAGAGTGCCCTCGAGACGTATGAAGTGGTGTATAAGATGGTAAAGGCGACAGGGGAATAGCCAGACGTAAGCTTGAGGGAGTCGTCTGTTTCCCGGACGCCCTCCGGGACCCTTCGGAGCCCTCGGACGGCCCCTCGTCGGGGCGTGTAGGCGCCGGCCGGCGCCCTGCGGCTAGACGTATGCCCTTCACGCCGCGTGTTCCCACCTCTCAGGGGCTTAAATCGACTTCGCCACGGCGTATAGCTATCCTCAGCGCTCTGTGGTTTAGATGCGGCAGTCTATTGTCGACATAGTTTCAACTGCGGGCTACTACGCGCCGTAGTAGCCCAACTAAAGGAATGACGAAAGCCGCCTATCTTCGTCCAACCGCCGCCGTATGGACTAAGGGCCGAGTCAAGACGCCGGAGGGGCTCGAGGGGGACTACTCGCCGAGGGGTTGCGGAGAGGTGTGCCGAAATCTTGCCAGACATTAAACCCCGTCGAGAGCTATCTACGGCGAGGACGCTAGAAAACTCGGCGTCTATCAAAGTCTATACAGCTAAGGGCCGAGGCAAGTCCGTCCCTGATTATTGCGTCAAACGCGCCGTCCCCCTTCGCCGAGGTTTCATCTTCATCCCAAGTCTCTTCGCGTTTCCGCCAGTTCGGCGCGTTTGGACTCTATGAGCCATTGCCGCCCCGCAACGTAGTTCGGCCCGCGGCGCCAGCAGATCTGTCGCCTCGTTGCTCGGCGGAGCCGGCGGCGTCTTTAGAGCTTTAGGCAGGTCCGCCTCTCGGCCCGGCTATTTCGGCGACGCCCGCGCAGACCGTCTTGACGTTCTCGACGGGGTCCTCGTCCTTCACGCCATAGCTCCTCATGGCGTGCGGCACGCCGCCACGGCCATGCCTTCGCTTGTCAGCTCTTTGACCTCGTCCTCGAACGCGCCGTTCTTGACCGCCGCGCAGATCGCGGACTGGCGGAAAATCTCTGCGTTGGGCAACCCGTTTATCAAGTTGTTACACGACGCAAGGGCCGCTCGAACTCCATCCAATTTCGATCTGAACCGCCGTCCCCTTATACTTCTTCAGTTTTCAGCATGTCTGAAGTGCGCGCCGCCCTCAAGGCGGTGTGTGTCGAGCAACATCGAAGCTTGCCGGCATTGTAACCAGGCGATTATGCGGCGGGGCCGTGTCGGAGTTCGCGCGCGTGTAGCGCCTCTAGGCGGGAGACCTTCTTGACAATTTTCGCCGGCTGGCACGCCATGTCTCGCCCTTCGGCCTAAATAATATTTTTATCTGTATCAGATAAGTGACTTATGGAGGGAGTGATGGGCGAGTGTAGGGAGGGCAGGATCCCCGAAGAGGTGCGCCTGGTGGCCGAGAGGGAGGGCGTGGATCCGGCCAAATTGTGTAGGAGGGCCGCCTCGGGGAGGGCAGTCGTGGTTAGGAACGTAAAGACGCCCGACAAGATAGTGGGCGTGGGCCTCGGCCTGGCCACTAAGGTCAATATAAACCTCGGCACCTCCGGCGAGGTCTCCGACCTCTCCGCCGAGCTGGAGAAGGTCAAGATCGCCAACAAGTGGGGCGACACGCTCATGGACCTATCTGTGGGGGGAGATCTGGACGAGATCAGGCGGGCGGTCCTCAGAGAGTCCAAGATACCCGTCGGCACGGTGCCCACGTATCAAGCCTTCATAGATGCCTTGAGGAGGAGGGGCGGCGGCGCCTACTTCGCGGAGGACGAGCTGTTCGGCGTAATCGAGAGGCATTTGAGGGACGGCGTGGCCTTTATGACCATACACGCGGCCGTGACGAGGGATCTGGCCCTGAAGGCCCTCAGGAGCGGCAGGATCATAAAGGTCGTCTCACGGGGCGGCGACATGTTGATAGGCTGGATGCTCCACAACAACGCCGAAAATCCCCTACACGCCAGATGGGACTACGTGTTGGAGCTCTTTAAGGAGTACGACGCCGTCATCTCCATCGGCGACGCTTTGAGGCCTGGCGCCACGGCGGACGCACACGACGAGATCCACGTGGCAGAGCTGATAGAGGCGGCGAGGCTCGTCAAGAGGGCCAGAAAGGCCGGCGTGCAGGTCATGGTGGAGGGTCCAGGCCACGTGCCTCTAGACGAAATAGTATGGGACGTAAAGCTCATGAAGAGGCTGACCGGCGGGGCCCCCTATTACGTCTTGGGCCCGCTCCCCACCGACATAGCGGCCCCCTACGACCACATAGCGGGCGCCGTGGGGGCGGCGCTGGCCGGAGCCGCCGGGGCCGACTTGCTGTGCTACTTAACGCCGGCGGAGCACCTCGCGCTCCCCACGCCTAAACAAGTGGAGGAGGGCGCGGTCGCCTTCAGGGTGGCCGCCCACATAGCGGACACCATCAAGCTCGGCCGCAGGGCCAGATCCCGCGACGACGATGTCAGCGTCCATAGGGGAAGACTGGCGTGGAGGGAGATGATAAGGGGGCTGATCGACCCGGAGGGGGCCTGGGCCGTATACACGCAGTACGGCGAGCCCAAAGTAACCAGTTGCACTATGTGCGGAGGCTACTGCCCCATGCTCATGGCCCTACAGCAGGCCAAAAAAGCCGGCCTATGAGCGGGCCCCCTGCCGGAGAGGAGGGGCCTTGGCTTTGGAGCACCTGGGTCAAGGCGCCTCCCCTAAAGGACGCCGACGTGGTTGTAGTGGCCGCTTGTTTGAAGTTCGTAAATCCAAAACTCTACGAGGAGGTAGTTAGGGGGAAGGTGGCGCTTCTGGCCTGTCCGGAAAGAGAACATCCGGCGCTCTACGGCAAGATCGCGAGTATGTTCAAGTCGTCGCGGCCTAGATCCCTTACTGTGGTCTCGATAGAGGGCAGTCCCCACTGTTTCCTCCTACACGCCTCGGCCAACGAGGCCGAATACGTCTTGGGGCTGAAGATTCCGAAGAGGCACTTCGTCGTGGTGGACGGAAGGGAGTTGAGGGAGATCTCGCCGGATGCTGTAAGGGTCGCGAGGTATCTACATATAGTCGACGAACTGATCAAAAAGAGGCCGGAGGCCCTGGAAGATTTGAAGAAACACAGCCTGGAGTACACAGAGGCGCTCAGACGTTAAAGCCGCCGAGAGGCGCCTCCGCCCTAAGGACCTCAGTTGCCCTCGGCGGGTGGCCGAAAAAGAAGACGTATTTGGGGCGCGTCAGACCTCGCTTAGCTTTACGCCTTTCGTCTCCGGCCCTATAGCCGCCGCTGTGCCGTACAGCACAGATGCCAACATTAAGAAGAAGGCGGCGGTGAGCCACGGCACGTAGCCCTGTATGGGCTTAAAGACGGGAGCCAGCCATATGGAGTAGATAGACATCCAGGCCGCTATGAAGAGGCCTGAGCTGTAGCCGAACCCCACGCCGCTTGACCTCTTGTTTGTGGGGAACCTCTCGGAGAGATAGGCCGGCACGAGTCCCCAGGGCCACTGCGTCGTCCAGCCGGCCAGCACGGTGCCCGCCCACAAGTACACGAGATTCCCCGTCTTGGCGCCTACGTACCA
>JBEULO010000084.1:0-3625 GCA_041287225.1 Thermoproteus sp. | reverse complement strand
GGGTGGCCTTGTTCCTAGACGAAGTGCAGGAATGGCCTGAATGGGACGCCAAAGTGAGGTGGCTACACGACGTAAAGGACTTCGACATATACATAACGGGATCCACCTCGGAGCTCACTGTGGAGAAAATACCCAGCAGGCTAAGAGGCAGGTACAGATCGGCGTTATTGTTGCCCATCTCCTACGCAGAACTCCTCGACGTCCAGCCCGCCACATTTAGGGAGAGGGGAGCCGCCAGGGCCCTATTGGAGGAGTACATGAAGTGGGGCGGGTTCCCGGAGGTCTGGAGGTCGAAGTCGCCCGACAAGGTGAGGGCCCTTCTAGACACGATATTCTACCGTGACGTCGTGGAGCGCCGTGGGGTAAAAGACGTAGAGGGCTTCGAGAGGCTCTTCTATATAGTCTTGGAGAACTACTCCAACTTGACGACATGGCGCCGCCTCGCAAAGGCGGCCGGCCTGGACCACAAGACAGTCGCCAACTACGTCAAATACCTACAAGAGGCGTACCTCTTGTTCCTAGTGGAGCCCTACGCCCCGGCCAAGTCGAGAGCCGTCGCGCCCCGCAAGATATACCTAGTGGACCCCGCCTTCGCGGGCCTCTCGCGGCAAGGGAAGGACATCGGCAGGAGGATAGAAAACTTGGCGTATCTACACCTATTGAGGAGGGGCCTAGAGGAGGGGGCCAAGATCAGATATTTGAGGAACAGAGAAGAGGTGGATTTCGTCTACGAGGGCCGGTCCGGAATAGAGCTCTACGAGGTTGCGTACGAGGCCGACGAGAGGCACGTAAAGAAGTGCCGCGGCGCCGCCGAGAGGCTGGGCGCCAAATGCCGCATAATCACTTGGGAGCAAGAGGGGCCCGGCTTGACGCCGCTCTGGAGGTTTTTAGCCGGCCAGTAAAAATATATTTAGAGATGTCGAGATAGACGTGTCGGACCTATTGGAGCGGGAATACGAAGTGGAGGTCGAGGGGAAGAAGTATCTGCTCAAGCCCGAAAAGATATGGGCCCTCCAGCCCCCGGGGAAGCCCGGCGTCCTCATAGCCCTGTTCAGGACGCCCGACGGCAAGAAGGTGCGTAAAGTCATCGCGAAGATACCGCCATAACTATTTATAGGGGGTTTCCGGAGCCTTCGTGGCTCCGTTCTCGTTGGCGGACGCACTAGTGGGCGCGGCGCAGCTCTACGCCGTAATAGACCCGCTGGGCGCCATACCGTTGCTGACGGCCCTCCCCAACTACGAGAAGATGTACCCCCGATTCTTGAAGCTAGTGGCCGTGACGGTCCCGGCGCTCCTTTTGGTCTTCGCCCTCGGCGGGCCCTATATATTCTACATCTTCAATATAAACATAAACGGCTTCAAGGCCGCCGGCGGCATACTGCTCCTGATAGTGGCCGTAGACATAATGAGGGAGGGCGTCCCCAAGACCATGGGGATAAACCCAGAGGAGTACGTAGTGGTGCCCATAATAACCCCCATGCTGGTGGGCCCCGGCGCCATAACGTCGGTGATGGTCATGGCGACGTACTACAACGTGTTCAGCCTGGTCCTGGCCATAGCGGCGGCGTCCGCGTTGACCTACGCCACCATGAGGTACTCCATACATCTGACCAGACTCGTGGGGAATAACACGCTACGAGTATTCTCCCGCTTCTTCAGCCTCATAGTGGCCTCTTGGGCCGTCCAGCTTATAGCCGACGGGGTCCTCGGACTTATAAAGTAGTGCCGAGGGCTCTATATGTACTACGAGGGGGAGCTGGTCAAGAGGGAGATATTCCGGTTCTCGCAAGGCCGCTGGGTCGCAATATACGGCAGGGCCTTCACCCGTTACGACAAGTCCGGCAGGCCGCTGGCGTTGCGCTCCCCCGAAGACGTGCCGCGGCTGGCCCGAGCCCTAGAGGCCAGGACCTTCTACGCGACCGCCGCCATATACGGCCAGGTGGAGAGACAGGAGGACGTGGCGGACTCCAAGATAAAGGCCTACACGCCCTTCTTCGACATAGACACCAAGATAGATAAGTGGGAATTCGCCGTTAAGGCCGCCGAGGTTATAATCTCCGAGCTCTCGAGAGGCGGCGTGGAGAAGTCCGTCTACGTCCTCTGGTCCGGCGAGGGCATACACGTGAGGATAAACGAGAGGGCGCTGCCCGGGCGGAGGCCCGTAGAGGAGGCCCACGCGTTGGTCCAATACGTCTTGAAGAGGGCGGAGGGGCCCCTCAGAGAGCTCGTGGAGCGCTCGCAGGGGGCCCTCAAGGTCGAAGACCTCGTAGACCCTAAAAGGGTCTTCACGGCGCCCTTGTCGCTACATAGGGAGTTGAACTACGCGGCTGTGTGCATACCGCCGGACGAGCTGAGCCAATTCGCGCCCGAGTGGGCAGACCCCGAAAGTCCCAAACACGAAGAGGGCTGTTACGCTAGAGGCGAGCCCGGCGAGGCGGCAGAACTCGTCGAGAAGGCCCTCGCCGAGTACGTGCCGGCCCGCACCTCAGTGGCGCGGGAGGAGAGGCCGGAGGGCGCCAAGATAGGGAGGTTCCAAGTGATGGCTCTACTACAGGCGGCCAGATACTACGTGCTGTACGGCGATCTGGACAAGGCCAAGTCCTTCGGCCTGAACAGAGCCATATTCTACGCCTGGGCCAAACACTACGGCCCCACGGCCCGGGCGGCCGGGCGGGGCGAGGCGGCGCAGAGGGCGGCGGCAGGCGGCGAGAAGAAATACGTGGAGGTCGCCGGCGAGGAGGTCCAAATAGACGAGGAGACGGGGCTCTTCATGATCGGCGGGAAGCCCCAAAGGCCCCAAGACTACGACAGGGAGGTCGCCTGGAAGATAGACCTAGCCGTCCCCTACCAAAAGGCGTGGGAGGCCGCCCTACAGTACGTCTCCTCCTTCCCCAAGGAGGTCTTGGAGAGCCAATCGCGGTTCTACAAGAAGGTCTACGAGCCCGTGAGGGACACGTTCTTGGAGTCGGTAGTATATAGGAGGCGGGGAGGGCTCCTGGACTTTAAATGACGGCGCGAACCGCCCATCGCAACTCCCCACGTCGCGCCCCACAGGGCCATCTACACATTTCAAGAGGCCTGCGCAAAGGCCCGCGGCCGCTCGCGAGCCCCTCGGGAGGCCGGCCTCGCCGCTCCGCATAAACGACACAGCCACGGCGGAGACGACGGAGGGCTCCCCGCCGAAAGATGCCGTCAAGGCGACGGGAGGACCCCGTCGGAGAGCCCCCGGACCGCGACCGCCTAAAGCCCCGGGACATCGCGGCCCCCACGGGCCCGGCCGACACCGCCGCGGCCCCCTCTACGAGGGCGGCGTCCTCCGTGCGTCCCATAGGGGCTCAGACCTGGAGGGCCGCATCCCCAGAGGGAGGCCGCGCCCGACAGACTGTAGGCCGCCCGCCGAAAGCCGCGCGGACGGCCCTAGGCGCCGCGTCCAAGCGCACCCTCGCGACGTAAAGACGCCGAGAAGGCCGGCGACGGGCTTGCAAGCAGAGGTTGCCTTCAGCGGACCGGCCGCCATATGCGAAGACGGCCACATACGCCGTAGGAGGGCGCCGGGAAGTCGCATCTGTTTTTAAAACCAGAAATACACATGGACGTGTACGAAGCCCTAGAGAGACCCCTACCT
>JBEULO010000083.1:0-3652 GCA_041287225.1 Thermoproteus sp. | reverse complement strand
AACTATGTCGTCCGGAGCCGCGTTTAGGCGTAGGGCTATAGCGTCGTCGTATTTAGGGTGGATCCTGGACGGCTACGACGCGCTCCTCGTGGTGCCCATCATGTCGCTGTTGGGGCAGTTGTTCTTCCCAGGGCCCTACTCGTTTTTAGGGGGACTCTCCACATTGGTCGCCACTCTAATCGGGCGACCTCTAGGCTCGGCCGTCATGGGCTATATCGGCGATAAGTTCGGCAGGAGAATAGGGCTCCTGACGACCGTGCTGGGATACAGCATATCTGCGATAGCCATAGCGTTGTTGCCTACATACAACTCCATAGGCGTGCTCGCCCCGGTCCTATTGTTGCTCCTTAGATTCATACAAGGGATCTTCCTAGGCGGCGAGTGGGGCCCCGGAACCGCCATGATCATGGAGTGGAGCCAATGGAGGAGCGAATGGGCCTCTGCGTTTGTGCAAAGCGGCTACCCCATAGGCGTGATCATGGCCACGTTGGTGTATACGGCGTTCCTAAACGCAGTAGGTCCCTCTACCTTCAACACGACTATGTGGCGGGCCTATATGGCCACCGGCGCGGTGGCGGCCCTAATAGCCTTCGCCGTGAGGAACAGACTAGTCGAGTCGCCCGTCTGGAAGAGGCCCAGGGGCAACCCCCTGGCCTTGTTGTTCAAACTGAGGGGGAAGCCTCTAGGCGCGGCCATCATGTTCACAGGGGGACTGCTCATGGTCTACTACTCGACCTACCTCATATATCCGGACTTTCTGCACTACCTAAATAGGGCCTGGATGGCGCCCAGCGTCATGCTACTTGCGACGATAGCCGCAGTGGCGGCCGTACTGCTCGCAGGACCTCTTTCGTTTATAATAAATTATAAATTAGTCATAATATCAACATTGATAATCTCATTAATATTTGCCCCATATGCACTACTTATAGACCCATCATCTGTAAATCTTGTAGCCCTGGCGTTTATAGAAAACTTCGCCATGGGGCTAGTGCCGCATGTCCTAGTGGTCAAATTCGAGCCCGACTATAGGGCCAGCGGGCTCGGCATATCTTACAACTGGGGCCTGCTCATAGGCGGATGGGCGCCCATACTTGTAGGTCTGGCGGCCCCCATGGGGCTCGGCATGGTCGTGTGGATGGCCGTAGGGGTCGTCTTGGCGGTGACAGGCCTTCTCCTCCTTAAATAATTTTTTAACCCCATTTTGTCATCTGTGTGAGGTGGGACCCAGAAGCCGCCAGCTCGGTTTTTTCGCGCTATTTGAAGTTCGTGAGGATAGAACATACGCTCTTCGCCCTGCCTATGGCGTACGCCGCCGCGCTGGAGGCCTCCGGCGGCTATTTGACCCTATGGCAGGCCGTATGGATAGCGCTGGCCTTTGTGGGGTTGAGGATAGCGGGGATGTCGTGGAACAACATAGCGGATCGAGATATAGATGCCCTGAACCCGAGGACTAAAGGCAGGATGTTGGTCACAGGGGCGGTCACCCTAAGGGGCGCATATGCCGTCTTCGCGATGGGGGCGGCGCTCTTCGAGGTCTCGGCGGCCATGTTGGGGCCCTGGCCGTTATACCTCAGCCTGCCCTATCTGGCGGTGACGATTGCGTACCCCTACGCCAAGCGCCGCCACTGCGTGCCGCATATCCATCTGGGGGCGGTATATGCCCTGGTCCCCCTGGGGGCCTCGATCGCCGTTTATAGTCGAGACATAACGTCGGCCGCGGCGCATACGCCCTGGCTTCTGGTCCTCGGGTCCGCCTTTTGGGTCGCAGGCTTCGACGTGTTTTACTCCAAGATGGACCTCGACTTCGATAGGGCCATGGGGCTCGGCAGCATACCGGCATGTTACGGCGAGAAGACCGCAAGGGCCGCGTGGACGGCGCTATTGGCCGCATCGGCGGCCTTATATGTGGCGAACTATTTATCGCTCAGAGGAGGCGCGCCCGGCCTGTTGCTTACAGCCGCCGCGGCGGCGATTGAGATCTGGTCGGCAATAGCGGCGTATGACGACAAGAAGATACCCAAGGCCTTCAACGCGAACCTCTCAGTGGGCCTTCTGGTGGCCGCCGGCGTGTTGATCAATTTTATTTAGGTCGATAGGTCCATGAGGGACCTCCGGGACTTCCTAGAGGCGTTGGAGGCTAGAGGCCAGTTGAGGAAAATCGACGTCGAGCTCTCGCCGGAGCTGGAAATACCGGAGGCCATCAGGCAGGCGGCATATAGGCGAGGTCCGGCCCTATTGTTCCAACGCGTCAAGGGGCATCCAGGCTGGCGCGTTGCCGGCAATATATTCGGAACATTCGACAGAGTCAAATTGGCGCTGGGCGCCGAGAGGCTGGAGGAGGTCGGCGAGAGGCTTCTGG
Source organism: Thermoproteus sp. (assembly GCA_041287225.1). Lineage (GTDB taxonomy): Archaea > Thermoproteota > Thermoprotei > Thermoproteales > Thermoproteaceae > Thermoproteus. The sequence continues at coordinate 1,290 of JBEULO010000083.1, read as the reverse complement.
CCCCTCTCGCCGCACCGCCGCCGGCAACCCTAGTGGAGAAAATAAGGGCGCTTGCGGAGGCGGCGTCTTTAGGCAGGTATATGCCCAAGCTGGTGAGGAGGGGGCCCGTCAAGGAGGTAATAAAGGAGCCGGACCTAGAGGAGATACCGGCCTTCAAGTCCTGGCCCAAAGATGCCGGTCGATATATAACCTACGGCCTCTTCATAACTAGAGACGTCAGGGGCATAACCAACATAGGCGTATATAGAATACAGATATTGAACAAGAGGGAGGCCATAGTCCACGCCCAGATACACAAAAGGGCCGCCGAGCTCCTCTCCAGCTCCGCAGGATGTGTAGACGCGGCCATCGCAGTGGGCGGCGACCCCGCGTTGATGTTGAGCGGGATGATGCCGACGCCGTACCCGCTGGACGAGTACCTATTTGCGGGCGTCGTCAAGGGCGAAGGCGTCGAGGTGGTCAAGGGCGAGTCGACAGACCTCTTAGTCCCCGCCTCGGCCGAGCTGGTCGTAGAGGGCTGTGTGGACGTCAAGGATCTGCGGAAGGAGGGCCCCTTCGGCGACCACTACGGGGTATACGACCCCGGAGGGATGTACCCGGTCTTCAAGGCGAAGTTAATGGAGAGGAGGGAGGACCCCATATATTACGGCACTGTCGTCGGGAAGCCGCCGCTGGAGGACGCCTGGATGGGGAAGGCAGTCGAGAGGATCTTCCTCCCAATATTGAAGTTCATGCTACCCGAAGTGGTCGACTTGAATCTACCCGAATACGGCCTCTATCAGGGGGTCGCCATTGTCTCCATCCGTAAGCGATATCCAGGACACGCCAAGAAGGTCATGTCGGCCTTGTGGGGCCTCGGCCACATGATGTCCCTCACTAAGGTGTTGATAGTGGTGGACCACGACGTGGATGTACACGACATAAACCAGGTGCTTTTCGCCATAGCGCAGAGGGTGGATCCCCAGCGCGATGTAGTCGTCATCCCGGGCGCCCATGTGGACGTACTGGACACAGGCTCGCCGACGCCAGGCTACGGCTCTAAGCTCGGCGTAGACGCCACGCGGAAGCTCCCGGAGGAGTACGGAGGGAGATCCTGGCCCGAGGAGGTGGAGCCCGACCCGGATGTGGCTCGTAGAGTGTCGGAATTGCTTAAATCAATACTCCAATAGGGCCATGTCCAGCAGGTGGGCAACCGCCTTCAAATCGTCCCTTAAGTCGCCAGGCATAAATACGTGGTGGTTGGCAGGCGCCAGCTCGGCTATCCTCCTCCCGTCGAATTTGGGACGCGTC
>JBEULO010000082.1:0-3673 GCA_041287225.1 Thermoproteus sp. | reverse complement strand
ATAATATTATCATTCAATGGAAAATCTATTAGAAAAACTACGAATCTATAGTCGATATAAACAGCTACTGATCTGAATATCCGTTGTGAAATTTGCAAGGCGATATTTAATGATTATTCATAATTATAAAATTACTTTATTTAACATAATTAGATAAACTTTAAAATGGATTAATTTTTCGCAAAAAGCCGTGGAAGTAATACAGTGCGATATAGTTATAGTCGGGTCCGGTCTGGCGGGCCTGAGGGCCGCCGTAGCCGCAGCCGTGACTAGCGAGAAGCTTACTGTATGTGTCGTTACCAAGGTTTCAGGCCCTCGCTCACACAGCATATCTGCAGAGGGCGGCATGGCTGGAGTCGTACATCCCGAAAAGACGGGCGATTCAGTCCAGCTCCATGCGTACGATACCGTAAAGGGCGGCGACTTTTTGGTCGACCAGGACGCCGCTATGTTGTTGGCGCAGGAGGCGCCCTCCGAGATCACATTCTTCGGGAAGATAGGCGTGCCGTGGGCTAGAGACCAAGACGGCACGTTGTCTCTGAGGCTTTTCGGCGGAATGAGCAAGCCCAGGACTGTATTCGTTAAGGACAAAACTGGCTTCTATATGCTCAATGCCCTATATAAATATTCTAAGAGTTTTAGTAATATTAAATTTTATGAAGAGCATATTGTAACCAAATTGGTAATAAAAAATAAGAAGTTCTATGGAGTCGTGGCGCTCGACATGAGGAGAGGGGATGTGAGGTTCTTCCGGGCCCCTTCCGGGGTGCTGGCGGCGGGGGGCGGAGGCAGGATGTTCAAACTGACGACTATGGGCCACCTAAACACCGGAGAGATCTGGGGCTTCGCCCTGAGGGAGGGCATAGCTCTTAAGGATATGGAGTTCGTCCAGTGGCACCCCACCGCGTTGGTCCCAAGCGGCATACTCATAAGCGAGGCGGCCCGCGCCGAAGGGGCATATCTGGTCAACAGGCTCGGCGAGCGCTTCATGAAGCGCTACGCTCCACAGAAGATGGAACTGGCGCCTAGAGATGTGGTGTCTAGAGCCATCGCTATGGAGTGTAAAGCCGGCAGGGGCTTCATGTGGCGAGATATATGCTATGTGGGGCTGGACGTGAGGCATCTAGACCCCGCAAGGGTGAAGGAGAGGCTCCCCCTACTGATAGAACTGGCGAAGACGTACGCGGGGGTCGACCCCTTCAACGAGTTGATACCGGTGGCTCCCGCCGTCCATTACTTCATGGGCGGCGTCCATACCGATACTTACGGTAGGGTTTTGACGGCTGATGGCAGTTGGGTGAGGGGCCTTTGGGCTGCCGGCGAGGTCGCCTCCGTCAGCGTCCACGGCGCCAATAGGCTCGGCTCCAACTCCCTAAGCGAATGTTCAGTCTGGGGCAGACTAACAGGAGAACAAGCGGCGAAATACGCCATGGAGAACAAGGCCAGCGCCCTAGATGAGTATATGAAGAACTTGGCGGACGAGGAGGAGAGGAGGATCTTCTACAGACTGGGCAGGAAGGAAACAGGCGGGACTTCCGCCGCCTCTATAAAGTCGACTCTACAGTCCGCCCTCCACGACGGCGCTGGCATATTTAGGGTCGAGCCCTCTATAGCCGAGTCCTTGACCGCAGTGGCCAGGCTGGCCGCCAGCTTGAAGGATATAAACATCAACGATACGAGCAGGGTGTACAACATGGAGTTGAGGGAGGTGATAGAGCTAGACGGCATGATAGCAGCGGCCCACGCCCTATTGCTCGGCGCCTATTTCAGACGGGAGTCCCGCGGGGCGCATTATAGGCTGGACTACCAGCAGAGGGACGACAAGAACTGGCTGAGACACACATTGGTCTACAGAATAGGCGAGAGCTACGGCGTGGCGTATACAGACGTGAAGATAGAAAGATGGCCCCCCGAGGTGAGGGCGTACTGATGAGGTACAGAATAACCATAAGGAGGTCTAAAGACGGCGTTATCTACGACCAGACGTACCACGTAGACGCCAACCCCAAGACCACCGTGTTGGACTTGCTGATAACAATACGTGAGGACCTAGACGGTACTATAGCGTTTAGGTATGCCTGTAGGATGGGCGTATGCGGTGCATGCGCCGTCAAGATAAACGGGGTGCCCAGACTGGCGTGCACCACTAAGCTCATGGACTTGAACTCAACAGATATATACATAGAGCCTATTAGTGATAAGAATATAATTAAGGATCTTGTAGTTGATTTAAATAAATAGTTACTTAAAGAAAGATATATATGGTATATAAAGTTCATATCATATGGCGAGACGACGTGTTGTGGTCGTAGGCGGCGGCGCGGCGGGCGCCACCGCCGCCTCTAAGGCCAAACGCGTAGATCCGTCGGCCGAGGTGGTCCTAGTGGAGGCGAGCCCCTACATAACCCACGCCCCCTGCGCGGTCCCCTACGCCTTGATGGGGCGCATGAGGCCGTATTTATACACGCCGGATCAATTCGCGGCCGAGAGGGGGATAAGAGTATATACAAATACCGTTGCGGAGGCCTCTGAGGGCAATAGGATCAGGCTGAGGGGCGCCCACAACGGCGTGTTGGAGTGGGACGTTCTGATAATAGCCACAGGAGCCAGCCCGAGGCCTCTAAACGTGGAGGGCACGAACCTCAAGGGGGTCTATACGGTGCACCATCCGGCAGGGCTGGAGGCGGCTAGAGAGGGCCTCTTGAGCGCCGAGAGGGTGGTCGTAGTCGGCGGAGGATACGTGGGGCTCGAGACGGCGGAGGCCTTGCTCTCGGCCGGCAAGAATGTCGTCGTGATCGAGTCCGGCAGGTGGCTTTTAGGCAGGATGTTAGACGGCGATATGGCTCGGCTCGTGACCGAGTATTTTCTGGCGAGCGGCGGGGAGCTCAGATTGGGCGAGACGTTGTTAAGAATAGGAGGGACTAGACGCGTCGAGTACGTAGAGACTTCCGGCGGGCGCGTCGAGGCCGACGCGGTGGTTCTCGCAGTTGGCGTTAAGCCTAACGTCGAGCTGGCGGCCGCGCTCGGGGCGAGGCTGGGCGAGACGGGCGCTGTGTGGACCGATAGATACCTCGAGACCTCCGTGCCCTATGTATACGCCGCCGGGGACGTCGCGGAGGCCATACACGCCGTGACCAAACGGCCTGTTTGGATCCCGCTGGCCCCCTACGCCAACAAGATGGGCTATGTGGCGGGCCTCAACGCGGGCTCTGGGGAGAAGAAGTTGGAGTTCCCGCCGGTAGTAGGAGCCTCAGTCACTAAATTCTTCGATATGTATATAGGCAAGGCCGGTCTGAACGAAGACGAGGCGAGGAGGGCCGGCCTAGACGTGAGGTCGGTCGTAGTCGTTATGCGGGACAGGGCACCCTTCATGCAGGAGTCCAGAGAGCTACACGTAAAGGCCGTGGCCTCGGGCGATGTGCTCGTGGGGGTTGAGGTGGTGGCGCGCACGCCCTATGTCGTCGCCGTGGTCGACATGGCCGCACAACTAGTCGGGAAGCCGATATCCTCGGCGATTCTGGCAGAATACGCGTATATGCCCCATACGGGGCCCGTGTGGCACCCCCTTATATCGGCCGCTAGGATGCTGGACTGATCACCTCATGAGGACTATGGGCCTTATGGCCTTCCCGCTTCGAAGTGCCTCCACTGCCTCGTTTATCTCTTCTAACTT
>JBEULO010000081.1:0-3708 GCA_041287225.1 Thermoproteus sp. | reverse complement strand
GGTCCCCGAGAGCCTTAGGCCTCTCGTGAGGCCGTTTGTGAGCTAGGCCGCGCTTCTCGAAGGCGGGTCACGCGGCTGGCGGGTCACCAGGGGGCGGGGACTTTTTGTAGGATGTCTCTGAGGGGGCTGTTTTTATATAGGGCTGGGTCGAGCCTTGCGGCCATTCTGTGGGGTATGGCGTAGCTGAAGGCCTTCTTCACGTCGTCTGGTATGACGTAGCTTCTGCCGTCCATGACGGCGAAGGCCCTAGCGAGGTCGGCCACGTGGATGCCGGCCCTCACGCTGAGCTGGGTCTTCGCGGCCTTTCGGGCCTCCTCGACCAGGTCGACGATGTATTGGGCTATCTTCTCGTCTATCTTCACGGACTTGAGGGCATTTGCGGCGGCCAGCACTTCGGCTGGGCTCGCCGCTGGGCGCCTTCTGAGTTCTTCCAGCCTGGCCTCGATGTCGTGGGCCGCGGCCACTACTGTCCTCTCCAGCGACGCGTCGGGCTTCTCGACGTAGATGCTCGTGGTGAATCTGTCCAACAGCGCCTGGGGCAGAGGCGCCAGGCCGACCTCTTGGAGGTTGAGGGTGGCTATCACCAGATGGGGCTGGGGCAGGGCGTGTTCCTCGCCCTCTATTGTGGCCTTCCCCTCCTGTAGGGCTTCTATCAAGGCCGATAGGCTGCGGGGCGGCGCTCTGTTTATTTCGTCTATCAGCACGACGTTGGCGAATATGGGGCCTTTCACCAGGTGGCGCGTCCCGTCTCGATATACGGCGTACCCCAATATGTCTGAGGGGAGGGTCTCGTTGGTCGCCTGCACCCTCTTGAAGGTCCCGCCTATGGCGTAGGCGGCGGCTTTGGCCAAGGTGGTCTTGCCCACCCCAATAGGCCCCAGTATTAGGAGGTGGCCCTTGGCGAGGAGCGTGGCTATTACTGCATCTACTACCGCGTCGTTGCCGAAATATATGTTCCAGATGGCCGCCTTCAATCTCTCCACCAACAAATAGACGGGGGTCAACTTTTCCTGCGCCATATCGAGATTAAAGCCGCGAGGAGAGGTATTAAAACTATCGCCTGAGGCGCGCTCCTTACGGCGCGCCATAACGCCGCCCTTGCGTCCACGACGCCTCCCAGATACGCGGCGGGCCTGCCTCGGCATATGGATCTGAGCCACTGCGCGTTTTGGGCCATGTCGAGGAGGGCGTTTGTGAAGGCGTAGGGGCTCGACACCACTATCACCTCGGCCCCGCCTACATACTGCTCTGCCGCGACGGCGAAGGGGCCTTGGGCCCCGCGCCACTCTGAGAGGGGGCTTGTCAGCGCTAGGGCTCTGGCCAGGGGGCCGACTGCGAGCGGGTGCGGCCTGTAGAGCGCTATTGAGTAGTTTCCGGCCTCGGCCAGGGGGTAGTCGGGGTTCAGCGCGTTTAGCGAGCTGTCTGTCACGGCCCCGCTCAAGACCCTTATGTCTACGCCCAACTCCTCTAGGGTCTTGTTGTCGGGCCCGAGCAACACGGCGACTAGGCCGGGCCTGAGCTTGGGCGTCTGGGCGCCCGGCGCCACTATGACCACAGAGGCGTCTTTGGGGCTTGTTATGTTGCATATTTGCGACACTTGGGAGGCCCCCAGCGGGCCCGGGTTGTGGAGGCCGAAGGGCGTTGGGTCCGGCGTCAGGTATATCAGAGCCAAGAGCGCGGCGGCCGCGATGAGCGCAACCTCAACGGCGTAGCTCCTCATAGTCCTCCGGCGTGGGCTCCTCCCCTGCATACAACACCTCTTCGAGCCTCCGCCCTATTCTGGCCAGCCTCTCGTAGAGCTCCTCGTTTCTGGCCCTTAGGGCCGCCAGGACCTCCCTTATGGTGGCGCCGGGGGTCAGCGAAATGCCCGCTCTCGCTGCGGCCTCGCGGATGTATCTAGCCGCCAACGCGGCGTAGTCGTCGGCCGGCTTCAAGTCAGGCGGCCCCGCCGCGCGCCTCCTCCTCAGCATCGCCGCAAGAGCCGCCGCGAGGCCTGCCGCCGTTGCTATCTGAATGGGGTTCACCACGAAGACGTCGGCCTCTATTTCGGCGGCGCTGTAGGGGTAGTGGGGGGGCACGTATATGACCACGTGCGCGGGGCCTGTCGGCACGAGCGGGCCGGGCGTGTAGGCGTAGTAGCCCGTTATGGGCGTCGGCACGCCGGCCACGAGCAAGGCCGGGACGCGCGCCTGGGGGGCCTCGGCGGTTATGTTCACCAGACAAGTCGCGCTGGCCGGCGAGTACATGCCGCTGGGCGGCAAGTACGCCGTGACTTTGTGGCGGCCTGGCGCCAGCATGGAGGTGTTCAGCTCCGCCTCGAAGGCCCCGCCGGCCGTGGTGAAGTTCTCGACCACATCGCCTATTCTGATGGCGACTAGGGGGGCGGCGCTGTCGGTCCTGCCTCTGACGTACAGCGTCCCGCCCCACTGGACCTCGCCGGGGCATTGTAGCTCCAGTGTGGAGTTGTAGTAGATCACTTTTATCGCGGTGGTGTTGACGGCGGCGCTGTAGTGGGGGTCGTCCGGTATATACGCTACGGTTATATTTACGGAGGGCTTATATGCGGCTATCCTCACGGCTATCTCCGCGGCTCTTCCCGTCCTCGTCGTGTTCGTGAGGACTCCGTCTAGGTATACCAACAGGGTGCCGTTGGGGGGTCTCGTCTCGGCCAAGATGCGGGCCGTGCCGCCTGCCTCCACGGCCTCCGGGGCGTAGACCTCCACAACCGCCGGGGTTTTGTTCTCCAAGGCCTGTCTGTAGGCCTCTAATTTCGCATATGCCGAGAGGTAGTAGCCCTTCGCCGATTCCCACAAGCCCATCTGCGTCAACAACGTCCTTATTTGGGCCAAGCGTGATTGCGCCGAGGCGTAATAAATAGACGCGGCGGTCTTGTTGCCGGCGGCGACTGCAGAGGCCAGGCTCGACATGTCGCGATTTAGGCTTTGAACTAAATACGCCAGCGACCGTATCTGTTGGGCTTGGGTCGAATTGGCCAGGGCGGCCAGCCCCTCGTATTCTCGATACTGCGGCGTGCCGGCGACGGCCAGCGCTTCTGCCAGCTTCAAGGCCGCCGGCCTCACGTCGATGGCCAGCGCCTCGGCGTTCGGGTTGGGCCCTTTAGTTGTGAGTTGTAGTGCGGCGGCGAAGAGCAACAGGGCCGTCGCGACGACTAGGGCGTATTTCATGTCAACAGCGCTGTTATCCTCATAGCCGCGAAGTAGAGAAAGGCGACGAACAAGGCGGCGGCCACTACGTCGGCGGCTCTTCTGTAGTGCGGCGCGACGGGCCTGGCCAGGGCCAGAGCCACGAAGTACGTCAGCGCCAAGAGCGATACGTAGACCCCCATATCGCCTACGCCCAGCGCCGCCAGGTAGGCGTAGACGGCGCCCGTCAGGAAGACCCAGAGGGCTAAATACGCCTTCATGCGTACTTCACGACTACGACTCTTCTTTTGCCCTCCTTCCTCTCCTCCTCCACGTAGGTGGGCCTCCTCGCGGCTTCCGCCGCGGCGGCCGCCGCGACCGACGCGGCCCAGCTGCCGAAGACGTATTCGGCGACTGTCCCCCCGTAGAACAGATCGGGGGCCTCCATCTCGACCTCGATGCCGTTTGGGATCGGCTTGGCGGCTATCCTTTTGGCCAGGCCGGTCTTGGCCAGACAGGCCGACGCGCTGTCCTCGGGGCTTTCTCCTATCACGTCGCGGCAGTA
>JBEULO010000080.1:0-3711 GCA_041287225.1 Thermoproteus sp. | reverse complement strand
TGCGCCACTCTTGGCGTCTACATCAAAATAGACCCCAGCATCACTTCTATCACCCCTAATCCAGCCGACGGGAAAACGGTCCTAGCCACCTACCAAGTCGACATACAGATGTCGCCGCAGTAGTAAAAACGTCTCTCTTTTTTCCTAGATTGTCTTTTTCGTCGGATGTGTGGTGTTGCGGTTTGCGACATGGCGTCTGACGGATATGTCGTCGCCGAGTTTTGCTGTGGCGTGTCGGCGCGGGTTGGCGTGCCGATGGGGCGGAGCTCCTTTTCTGGGTCTCCCCACACGTCGCAACGTAGGATATATAAACAACAGAGTCTCGGCGCATCTATGGACGAGTGGAGGGCCGTACTGCTTCGGCCGAGTTGGTGTGCCGTGTTGTATGCGCGTCTCGTAGTGGACGCTGGCGCGCCGTACGGCAAGAACCCGGCGATGCGCGGCGTCGAGAAGGCGCTGTTGCCTATATAGCCATGCAGTGGGAGAAGGTGAAACGGGCTCTGCTCTTCTTCCTCCCTACTCTCGTCTTTTTAACCGCGTTCACGGCCCCCGGAGGGGAGTACGTCTTTGGGTCGGGCACTCTGGGCGAGGTGGTGGTCGGCCCGCTTCCTCCATATGTGGGCGTTGCCAACAGAACTCTGTACCTCTACAGCTCTCCGTACGGCCCGTGGCCCTACCCGAACGCCATAGAGCTCAAGTTGTTCTATCCCGCTCAGGTGTACCTCTCCTCTACGTGCGGCGCCGTGGCGCCGGGGTACCTGGGCGGCCCTCCCGGCGTCTACTCCGTCAATCTGACCATCCCCCCCGACTTCCAGGGGACCTGTTGGGTGAACTTCACGCATCCTTCCGGCTGGCGTGTCGCCGTGGAGCTTAGGGTTAAGCCGGTGGACTGGTACCCCGGGGCCTCCGAGAGGGCTGTGGTGAAGCTGAACGGCTCCGGGTGGCAGTTCGTGCAGGTGGGCCAAGACGGCACCTTCTACGTCTGGGAGAAGCCGTATTTGAGGTTGCCGGCGGCTGGTTGCGTCTTTATGTACAACGGCTCGGTGTTGATGGGCGAGACTGCCCACTACGCCCAGATATATAGCGGCGTTCTGCCGCCTGTAGTGGTCCCCGCCGCCTCCGGGGCGGAGCGCTACGGGGCGTTCGTATATCTGCACGGCGTCGCTACTCTGTACGTGTACGGAGCGCCGTGCGTCTCGACAGGTAGCGTGCCTGTGGAGGGGCCTCCCCCGCTGGCGGCCGAAATAGGCGTGTTGAGGCCTGGGTACTACGGCCCCGTCTTCGACACGCCGTCTCGGTCCAACTCCACAATTTACAGGACCGCGTTGCGGGTGATAAACTACACGACGGCCTCGGCCGACCTGTACGGCCTCTACCTCTACACGTACAGCACGCCGGTGGGCATGTGGGGCGCCGTGCTGAGGTTCAACTTCGCCATAACCACCTTGCTGACCACCGAGGTCTCCTTCTTCAAGCCGCTTGGAGCCTCGGGCCCGGAGAGAGTGGGGAACTACTGGGTGTACAGAAGCAACGGCACGGTCTACTGGGTCGGCGGCTACGAGCCGTACTATACCTGCAATCCCCCGTGCGGCTTGCCGTCCGGGTGGATTCCTCCCATATATGTGGTGGCGGACCCCACGGGGCAGTGGGGCGGCTGGCCGCAAGTGCTGTCGGTCAAGGCTGAGGCGCTGAGGCCTTGGGGGCCATGAACTGGACTGTGCTCTTTGTCGGCGTGGCTTTGGGGATGCTCGTGGCGCTGGGCAGGACCTATGCGGAGAGGATTATCGCCGAGAGGGCCGGCGAGCCTCCCCAGTCCCTCTTCAAATATAGACACGTCCTCGTGCCCTTTCTGGTGCTGGCCACGGCGGCCAATATCTACTCCATATGGGTAGTGGCCGCATACGGCGGCATCTCGTCCCTCAAGCTCTCGGCCGTATTGGGCCTGGCCCTGATAGTGGCGGCGCAGTTGATACAGCTCCACATAGCCCTCAGGCCCACCGAGAGGGACCTCGACCTGGCCCTCATCTCCTGCGCCCCCTACGTCTATCTATTCGCCCTCTATCTGGCCGCCCTCGCCTCAGGCAGTTATACCATTTGGCTCTTCTAGAACCCTTTTAAACCTGCGTCCCCCACATAGCATGCCTGCATCCGACATATTTCTGCTCTCGGCGGCTGGGGGGATCATGGCGGCGGCGGCTCCGCTCCTGTACCTGATGTACTACGCCAAGGAGACGACCTTCGTGAGGCTGACGGGCGCTCTGGTCTCGTTCGTGGCGGGCTTCGTATTCACCCTTTTGGCCCTCCAGTGGGGCCTCTTCTACCTCCGCTTCACCTACCTCCTGGCCCTCGCCCTCCTCTTGACGTCTATAGCATATACCTATTGGGGCATGTATAGAGACGAGTGGACTATGTACCTATTCGCGGCCGCCGCGTGGATCTACATAATCATTCTGGCAGTCATAGCGAAGGCCTTGGGGCTGGGCGACCCCTTCTTCGTGTAGCGCTCCGTAAGATTTATTAATTTCCGCGTCGATATGGCCATGAACGCGACTATCGCCGTGGTGTTGTTGCCGCTGTCGGTCTGGCTCTACCCCATCTCGGTGCCCCCCAACGTCACGGCGGTAGTGGCCGCCCACCTCCCGCCTATATGTAACGCCACAAGTACGCTGACCATCAAGGGCCCGGCGACCGCCACGATAGCCTGCGTCAACCCGGGCCTCGAGCCGGTCCGGCTGTCCGGCTGGGTGTCGGTAGATTACATGGCCCCGCCGCCTCCGCCCCCGCCTGAGCGGAGCCTAGAGCCTCTGGTCGTAGTCGCCGCGGCGACGGCTGCGGCCGCCGGGGTGAGCCACCTAGTGGCCAATAGGAGGGAGTTGTTGCTGGCTCCCTTCGCGCCGATTGCGGCCAGAGTCAAGAAGGCGCGCGCCGACGATCCCATCAGGCGCGAGATCGTGGGCGTAGTGGAGAGAATGGGCGCCGCCACCATGTCGCAGATAGCCAAGTCTCTGGGCAAGAGCTGGGGCGCCGTCCAGTGGCACATCTACGTCCTCGAGAGGGAGGGGCGCCTCCGCTCGGTCAAAATAGGCCCCTTCGTCTACTACTACGTGAACCCCAAGGCGGCCGCCGACGTGATACTCTCGTCGGTCGACCCCTCCGTCCTCTCCCCCGATGATAGAGAGAAGCTGGAGTTCATGGCCTCATAATGGGCTCCGCCTACAGCCGCGCGTTGATAGTAGCCGCCTTCGTCCTCCTAGGGTCGGCGGCCATCTACGCCTCCCTCCTCTTCCTCAACGAATCCGCCTGGGCCGTCAACGCCACCCTGCCCCCAGTGGCTAAAGACCTCAACTCCTCCATATACCCACTGGCCAGAGCCTGGTGGCAAGCAGACGGCGGCTACAACGTGACGTATTACTACATCAAGTTCATGCCCGGATGGCCTGAGCTCTACACCGTCGGCGTGTTTCAGCCGAGGTACTCCGGCTGGTCGGCCAGGCTACAAGAAGTTGCGGCGTCCGGCAACCCCGGCGGCACCTTCGCCATATCTCTAGGCGGCCAGCCCCAGATAACTCCGACCCAGACGGCGGGGACCTACGTCCCCACACCGGCCCAGCTCGTCTGGAGCAACACAGCCACCCAGCGCTATTCGATACTCGCATACGCCTGGTTCAACCAAGGCGGCATAACGGCCCTACAGCTCGTCAACTTCACGGC
>JBEULO010000008.1:0-8210 GCA_041287225.1 Thermoproteus sp. | reverse complement strand
GGGGGCATTCCCAACATTGCCCCCATTATAGATAGAACTCGCGCCCATCATATTGTCTCCATTCAAATCTATCACGAGCCTTGAGGTCCCGGCGGGACAGGTCTTGCAATATGGCGTGTCGCCTAAATCCGCCAAGGCCTCTCTTTTCGACGTCGCCTAGGTAATCTTGGAATCGGGCTCCCCCTGACTATGTTGTATACGTCCCTCCTCGTCATGGGCTGCCGAGTATGTACATACCTAGACCTCCCAGTTGTTTGAAGATGACGTCCCGCCCCCCTCTGCTTTGAGCTCGGCCTCAAGAGGTTTGCTGGCATATATAGCAGTGCTTGCAAGATGGGCCGCACGCCATAGTCGACATATAGTGGCCTCAAAATAGCCCGTCGGCGGTGCCGTTGGCGGGATCGAGATGTCCGCCGATATTGAAGGCCGGATCTAAGCTAGGCTAAATAGCCCAAGAGGATTGTTGCGGGTTAGCTCGTGCTCTTTTTCTTCTGTTTGCGGACCCAAGCCAGATTTCTGGGGTCTCTTCTGTACTTTATGGCGCTTGTGAAGCACTTATGGCTACAGAACCTCAAGACGGTGCCGTCGGCCTTTATGTACATTATGCCGAAGCCGGGATATATCGGAGCCCCGCAGAAATTACACCTATAGACCCTCATCTCGCCGATATCTTGCGGGCCTCTCTTTCGGTCTCGCGCAACATTACGATATCGCCGAGCCTCACAGGCCCCTTGACGTTACGAGTCAAGACCCTGCCCTTATCTCTGCCCTCCAGCACTCTCACCTTCACTTGAGTCACCTCGCCGGCCACGCCAGTCCGGCCTAATATCTGCACAACTATGGCCGCCACGGCGTCCTCGTAAGGCGAGAACTTGACCTCCTGAGCCATGGCCGCACGATGCCGTCACTTTATTAATTTTACGCCGGTAGGCGTCAGACCGTAACCCTATCGCTAATCGCTGACATTATACTTTTTGGCTGGCAAAAATAAAAATTCTATTTATAAGAAAATTAAGTTATATTTAAGAAATTAAATCATTTACAAAGATACTCTATTATTAATATTTAGTATCATATACATGGCGACTTATGGAATTATAACTGTAAATTGCCTCGGTATCCCCTTACTATAACCACTACAGTCGGCTCGGTCTATATACGTAGCCGTGCCGAAATTGATACGGCTAGGCCGTAGCCGATACGGCGGTCTCTCGGTCATAGACGCCTGTTCTCTGCAGACGCGCATCGAGAGGGAAGGCGTTATGGCCATAATGGATCTGTCCAATTGGACGAAGTAGCGTCCATCTTCGAGAGTACTCATCGAGCCCTCCGGTAGTGGAGGCCATGAGGTAGTCGCGAAAACTAAAATATGGGTGTATAGAGCGCAAAGTGGACCCGTTGGAGCAAGTATTTTCGGAATTCGACGACTTGCTGGCCAGAGTAGCCTCCGAGTTGTCGCTCCCGGGGAGGCCCGAGGCCGACTTCCCCTCCAAGTTTGCCTTCATATCGGCCCGTCTCCATAAATTCAAGGCCGACCCGGCCAAAGTCCAGGAGGTGGTCAAGTCGGCCCGCTATACATATCTAACCAATATAAGAGTCGAAGGCCTCTACATAAACGCCGACGTCGATCCGGTCAAGCTGGCCGAGGCCTTGTTCAAGGCCGTCTTGACCGCCGGCGATAAATACGGCTACTCCCGGCGCTGTCCCCGCAAGAAGTACCTAGTGGAACATACATCGGCAAATCCCCTACATCCGCTACACGTGGGCCACGGCCGCAACGCCGTATTGGGCGACGCGCTCGTGAGGCTCCTCCGTTTCTGCGGTAGCGAGGTCGAGGTGCATTTCTACGTCGACGACTGCGGCTCGCAGGTCATGTACGCGGCTCTGGGCTACGACGCGGCGAAGGCCGAGGTGGACAAGATGATCGAGAGGGGCATGAAGCCGGACCTGGCCGTGGGCTATGTGTACTCGGTCGCGACCGCCGTGGCGGAAATAAACAGGCTCAAAAGGGCCGCCGAGGGCCTGCCCGACGAGAAGAAGAGGGAAGTCCTCTCCGAGATGGACGAATGGCTTGGCGTGATCAAACGCCATATGGACTTAGAGCCGGAGCTGGTCAACGTCCTGACCGAGAGGCTGGGGAGGAGGGACCTATTCGCAGAGGCCGCAGAGCTCAATAGGCTCTACGAGCGGGGCGACGAGGAGGTCAAGAGGAAGGTCAGAGGCGTCGTCGAGTTGGTGCTCAAAGGCCAGAGGGCCACGTTGGAGAGGCTCGGCGTGTTTGTAGACAGCTGGGACTACGAGAGCGAGCTGTCCGTGTGGAACGGCGCCGCCGCGCAACTCGTAGAGGAGCTCAAGAGGCGGTGGCCCGCCTATATAGAGTACAAAGAGGGCGCCGTGGTGTTCAGAGCCGACAAGTTCGTGGAGGACTTCAAGTTGAGGGAGGAGCTGGACCTCCCCAAGTTCGTGCCTCCAGTGACCCTCACGCGTTCCGACGGGACTACGCTATACGTCACTAGGGACGTGGCCTATGCGCTCTGGCAGAGCCGCCGCGACGCCGACGAGGTGATCAGAGTGGTGTCTTCTGAGCAGACCCACGAACAGGCCCACGTGAGGATTATACTCTACGCCCTAGGCCACCGCGAAGAGGCGAAGAGGGTCGTCCACTACAGCTACGAGATGGTGAACATGCCCGGCATGAAGATGTCGGCGAGGCGGGGCCAATACGTGGCCCTCGACGAGATATTGGACGAGGCGGCCGAGAGGTCCATGGAGATGGTGAAGGAGAGGGACAGGGAGGTGGCGGCCGCCATAGGCGAGAGGGTGGGCGTCGGCGCCGTTAGGTTCTTCTACCTCTCGGCGTCGCCCAAAAAGCCCATAGACTTCAAGTGGGACGTCGTGCTGAACATGCGTAGCAACTCGGGGCCCTTCCTGCAGTACACATATGTAAGGGCCTCCTCAATATTGGAGAAGGCAGGCTCCGCGCCGACGGCGCCAGCCCAAATGCCGCAGTCCATACAGCCCGAAGAGGCGGAGCTGGTGGTGAAGCTCTCCATGTGGCCGTGGACCGTCGCGTCGGCGGCGCGCGATTTGAGGCCTGACTACATCTCGGAGTATCTGAACGCGCTGGCAGTCTCCTTCAACAGCTACTACGAGAAGTACCCCGTCATTAAGTCTGAAGAGCCTGTGAGGAGCTTCAGGTTGGCGCTGGTAAACGCCGTGAGGACGGTCATGAAAAACGGCCTGAATATTTTAGGCGTGCCGATACTACAGAGGATGTAGGCCCAACAGCTGGGCCGTCTTCTCGATGCAGATGGCCAGATCTCTAGCTAGGAATTCCCTGCCGGCATCGCCGAGTAGATCATATATATCGTCGTCGCTCAACGCGTAGGCGGAGGCTAGGAACTTCAAGATTACATATTCCTTTGTGGACTCCGCCAGCTTCGACGCCTTGGCCCACGCCTCGCGCCAATCGCCGGCTCCCAACACCTTTAAGCAGAACTGGGCCAAGGCCTTATAGTCGCCGCTTTCGGCGAGCCTCCTGGCCTCTTCGAACATCAAGCCTCTTTTACCTCCTCGTCGACCAAGATGTTCTCCTCCTTGAAGCCCATGTCTATCAACATCTTCTTTATCTTCTGCCTATGGTCCCCCTGAATTTCTATCCAGCTGTCCCTGATGGTCCCGCCGGCGGCCAGCCTCTTTTTGAGCTCCCTCGCCAGGTCCTTTATGCCCAACTGCTTTGCGTCGTCCGAATTCCCGAAGTCGACTATGGTCACCAGGTGGCTCTTCCTCTTCTCGAGCCTGATATGTATTAACGCCTTCTCTTTAGTGATGGATTGATATATCTGTTCTTGCTCGCCGCCGCCTAATAGTTGGCTTACTATATCCTCGGCGTCCTTGTCCGGGAATTCTACGCCCATTCTACAAACAAATGCTCTATCTCCTTTTAAATATTGCGTTCCTTAACGGCCGCGCGGCCTCAATGCGCCAGCTCGCCCGTGACTAGATATTTAGAGTGGTTTGCTATATAGACGGCGTGGTCGGAAGCCCTCTCTAGTAGCCGTAGGGCCATGGCCTCCAGCACGGCGCATCTGTCCACGCGCCTTAAAAGCGAGTCTATTGCGGCCTCGTACGCCCTGTCGACCTCGTCGTCCATGTTCTTGACCTCCTCGTAGCGGGACAGGTCCCTGTTGGTCAACATATACACGGCGGCCGTCAGCATCGACTTGACGTGAGACGCCACCTCGGCCACCCTCTGGCTCGGACATCCGCCTCCAAGCCGCTCGGCCGCCGCCGCGATGTCGTAGGCGTACCTCGCTATTCTGTATATGTCGTAGCTCGCGAATAGGGCGGCCCTCATGAACCTCAAGTCGGTCGCCATCGGCGAGAATCTGGCCACCGCCTCTAGGACCAGCTCGGCCACCGAGTCGTGTAGTTTATGTAGCTCAGAGGCGGCGTCTCTAAGCGGGGAGCTCGGCCCGCCCTCTGCGTAGGCCCTTACAGCCGCGTCCAACAAGGCGCATGCCCTCTCGGCGCCTTCGCTCAACATCTTCGCGATTTCCGCCTCAGCCAGGTCTAATAGGCGCCTCATCAGTACAACTTGCCCGTCACGTATCTTTCAGTCAGCTCGTGTTTAGGCCTCAAGAAGACCTCCTTGGTGGCTCCAGCCTCGACTACTCTGCCGTCGTAGAGGAACGCCACGTAGTCGCTGACTCTGGCCGCTTGTTGCGGGAAGTGGGTCACGAGGACTACTGTGACTTCGCGCTTGAGCTCTAACATCAACGCCTCTATCTTCGCCGTATTTTCGGGGTCCAGATTCGCCGTGGGCTCGTCCATCAACAACACCTCGGGGCTGAAGGAAAGCGCGCGGGCCAGACAGAGCCTCTGTTGTTGGCCGCCGGAGAGAGTCGCGGCTGGCGCGTCCAGCCTGTCTTTCACCTCGTCCCACAACTGGGCCTTCTCGAGGGCCCATTTGACCCTCTCGTAGGTCTCCCTCTTGGATTTAGTCAGTCTGTTCAGCTTGAGGCCGAGCGCCACGTTTTCATATATGGAGAGGTTGGGTATCGGGTTGGGTATTTGAAAGACCATTTGGACCCTCCGCCTCAACTCCTCGGGCCTCATCTGGAATATATCCGTCCCGTCTAGGTACACCTCTCCACGTATCTTCACGTCTGGATAGATCTCGACCAGTCTGTTGAGCACGCGGAGGAACGTGGACTTGCCCGAGCCCGAAGGGCCCATTATGGCGAACGCCGAGGAGTCCGGCACGGCCAGATCGATGCCCTTGAGCACCTCCCTCCCCCCGAAGGAGACGTGGAGGTCTTTAACCTCTATCATCGCCTAGCTCTAGCCGCTATGAACAAAGCCAACACGATCGAAAGCAATACGGCCGCCGCCCCATACGCCGAATCCCTCACGTTGGGGAACGGCTGTTGCGCCGCGGCGTATATCCACAACGACACGGCGCCGGTGGGGCCCGTGAAGGGGGCGTAGAAGGTGTTCCCAAATGCCGTGAAGAGGAGCGGCGCGGTCTCCCCGGCTATCTTCGCAGTGCCTATAAGGGCCGCGGCGAGAACTGCGCGAGAGACAGCCTTCCTCATGACTACTAGCACGGCGTTGTATTCGGACCCGCCGACGCTGAAGGCGGCCTCCTTCAACTCCCTCTCAATAGACGCATAGGCGCTGGCGGTATAGACGGCGACGTAGGGCGTCATGACCAGCGCGAGGGCGAAGGCGCCCGAATAGGCGTTGAACACCTGCAACGGCCCCAAGAACTGCCCTAAGGGCCAGGGGGCCGCGGCGAGGGGGGCCAGCAGCTTGTCCAGATCGCCCACGGAGTATGATGACAGTATATAAACAAAAAGCCCAACTGCGATGGTGGGGAACTCCACCAACACGTTGGTGAAGGCCCTAGATATCGACGCCAACTTCTCGCCGGCGTAAAGGCCCGCGTAGATCCCTATGGGGAACCCCATGACGAAGCCCAACAGGGCGCCGATTGCCGTCATGTATAGGGTCCCCGCAAGGAAGGGCCCTATGCCGCCCTGCCCCCCTATTGGCGTGGGGGGAAGGCCCAGCAAGAACTGAAGCCCACCGGAAAGCACTACGGGGAGGCCTCTGGCATATATATCGAATATCAGATACAATAGGGGAAGCGCGGCCAGAACGCCCAGTATCGAGAGGACGGCCATGCCCACCGCGTTGAATATCCTCCGCCTCCTCATCGCCTCGTAAGGAGGAACAGCGCGGCGAAGTTCAGGGCGAGCCCGAATATGGAAAGCAACAAGGCGGCCGAGAACAACGCGCCGGCCCACAAGGGGTTTTGAGCCGCGCCTTCATACTCGACGGCGATGAGGGTCGAGAGGGTGGCGCCTCCTTGTAGCAGAGAGGTGGGGAGCCTAGAGGGGTTGTAGCCGACCACCAACGCGACGGCGACGGTCTCGCCCATGGCCCTCCCCAAGGCCAGGAGGAGGCCGCCGACCACGTAGTTCTTGGCGTATCTCAGCTTCAACAGGACGGCCTCAAGCTTCGTGGCGCCTATGGCGTATATGGCCTCCTCTATGGGCCTGGGCACCAAGGCGTATCCCTCCCTCATGATGGCCGCGGCGTAGGGCACTATCATTATCGCCAGCAACACCGCCGCCGTGAGGAGGCTGAATTGTTGCATATAGACGCCGAACGCCTCGAGGAGGCCCTGTAGCGTAGGCGCCAGCGACGTCATGCCCCACAGTCCGTAGACCACCGTGGGCACGGCAGCGGCCAGATCCATCAGAGAGGCGAAAGCTTGTTTAAATCGGCGCGGCAACACCTCGTTGATCAGGACGGACGCGCCTATGGCCAGAGGAGCGGCCAGAGCAAGCGCCAGAGACGAAGTTATTATTGTGCCCAGCAGGGCCGGCAACAAGCCGAACACGCCGCGCTCGGGGTCCCACCCCACGCCGAGGAATAAAGAGAGGCCGTATTTACTTATGGCCGGCCAGGCGCCCGCCGCGAAGGCCGCCATCATGCCTGCGACCAGCGCTATTGGAAGGAGCCCAGTAGCCCTCAAGCCGAGCTTGAAGTTCCGCCTCAAAGAGAGGAGGAGCAGCAGATATGAGGCTGCCGAAAAAAGGAGTAGGTATCCCAGCATACGCCCTTCATCTACGGCTTCACCGAATCGACCGCCTGGAGGCCTATCTGGGCCAAGTCCTTAGGGAGCGGTATGTAGCCCGGCACTATGTACTGTTGGCTCTGCCCCTGGGTGAGGACCCAAGTGAAGAAGTACTTTATCACGGCGGCCTTAGTCGCCGCGTCGGGGTAGCCCTGCGCCGAATAGTCCCGCCAGAGGTATATGTAGGTGAACGCTATTATGGGGTAGCCCTGAGGCGGATCGTCGAACTCGTAGCTGACGGGGTTCCAGTCGTCTGTGGGCTTGGGGTAGGAGCCGTATTTCTGTAGGTACCTCTGAAGGCCGCTCGAGGCGCCCAGTTGCACGCTGTCGACGCTGGGGAAATACCACTTGCCGTCGTTGGGGTTCTGGACATATGCGACTCCGCCCACTTGGTCGAACTTCTCTTTATTGACGTACCAGTAGGCGAACTCCACGTAGCCTATGGAGTAGGGGTTCTGCAGTATGGCCTGCGCCACGCCGGGATTGCCCTGCGCCCCTATTCCTCTACCCAACGCGTCGACGGGCCAGTTGACCTTAAGGCCCCAGCCCACAGTCGAATTCCAGGGCGGATAGGCCTTGGCGAGGAATAGGGTAACCGCCGCGTTGGTGCCGGAGGGCTCGGCCCTGTGTACGAAAACTATGGGCTTGTGGGGCAGTAGGTTGGCCAGGCCGGGGTTCAAGGCCTTTATGCGCGGATCGTCCCAGTAGGTTATATTGCCCATGGCTATCAGCGCCACAACTTCTGCCGTCAAGTTGAGGAACTTGTGGGTCTTCGAGTACGCTATTTCGGGCACGTTGTAGGCGAAGACGGCAGAGCCTATAATTGCCGGGAACTGCACGAACTGGCCCTTTATTTCTTTATAAAGGTCAGGACTCATGGGGACGTCGCCGGCGCCGAAGTCCACTTGTTTCTTTATGAAGTTGTTCATCCCGGCGCCCGAGCCGGTCCCGGTGTAGGTCACCTGGACCTTACCTCCAGTCGAGTTGTAGACGGTTTTGGCCCACTGCAACAACTGTATGTAGATAAAGGTGGAGCCCGTGCCGGTTATCTGGCCCGAGGGGA
>JBEULO010000079.1:0-3753 GCA_041287225.1 Thermoproteus sp. | reverse complement strand
GTGGGCATAGTGGGGGCGGTCTTGGGGGTCATGTCGTTCATATTGTCGCTGGGCGATATAGGGAGGGCCGTGGAGATGCTCTCCATATCCCTCGCCGCCACTGATGTCGTGTTGGCCATATCGCTGTTTGCGCTCTGGAGGGCCTTCTTCTCCTCTAAGAAGAAGTGAAGAAGTCGCCGAGGGCCCTCTTGAGCTCCTCCTCACTTTCTACTATCTTGGCGCCCTTCAACAAGTCCTTGAGGTGGACGTAGACTTCGGGCTCTAGGAACCTATAGTCCAGAAAGACCAGAGCCCCTCTGTCCCCCGGCGACCTGAAGAGCCTGCCCACAGCTTGTCTGACCTTCACCACGGCGTTGTAAAGATAT
Source organism: Thermoproteus sp. (assembly GCA_041287225.1). Classification (GTDB taxonomy): domain Archaea; phylum Thermoproteota; class Thermoprotei; order Thermoproteales; family Thermoproteaceae; genus Thermoproteus. The sequence goes on along the minus strand of JBEULO010000079.1, from coordinate 3,388 downwards.
ACGGCGCTCCAGGCGCCCTCGGGGCCCAGGCCGGGCGAGAGCTCCTCGACCCTCTTGTCGAGGTAGTAGTCCCTTTCGGGGTAGGGCACCCCGACGACTACTACAGTCGAGAGGAGGTTCTTCCCGCCCCTCACGTACTCCACGCCCTCGGCCAGCTTTCCCCCGGCCACTGCGAACACGGCGAATTTGGAGCCCAGCTCGACGTCCTCTAGGTCCGTATCCCTCGCCTCTACGTATAGCGGTATGTTGAAGGAGAGGTACCTCCTCACTGCCTTCAAGAGGTCGTAGCTGGGGAACACCGTCAGCACTCCCCCCGGCGATGCTGCTACAGCCGCGGCGACCCTCCTGGCCAGGGCCTTGTACATCTCCTCGCCCCTAGAGGCGTATTTCGACGTGACCGATCTGTCCACCACCGCGACGAAGTTCTCGGGGCCTATATAGCTGTCTAGAGGCACGTCGAAGACCCTATAGGGCCTCGGCAGGGGGATCGCCTTCGCGAAGAGCTCCACCGGCAGGGACCCGCTCATCAACGCCGCCGCCTTCGCCGAGCTCAACACGCCGGCGACAATCCTAGAGACGTCGTAGGGCACGGCCCTCAGCCTGAGCCCCTCCTCGGACTCCTCCACCAACACCAAATACCTCCCCGCCCCCCTCAACGTCTTTACGAACTCCGAGACGGCCACGAGGGGCGTGTAGGGCGTAGAGCCCTCGTCTATCCTCCTCCTGACCGCCTCCACTGCGGCCCTCTCTACGGCCGAGGGCTCGTCGAAGAGCGAGAGGACGTCTCCGATGGAGATGGGGCCCGGTCTGAGCTCCCTCAGCCCCCTCTGGGCCTTGTACAGAGCGGCGGCGGCCTCCTGGAGCCCGTAGCGCTCTGCGTCGGCCCTCGCCCTCCTCACCTCCCCCTCGGTCACCACTACGGAGTTGATGGAGGCCACGGAGTCCAGTAGGGAGTGGGCCTCGTCCACCACCAAGACTGCCCTCTGCAAGTCGGTCCATTGCTCCGCCCGGGGGCTGAAGGCGTAGAAATACGTGGCCACCACCACGTCGGCCCATAGGGCCGAGGCCTTGGCCGCCTCGTAGGCGCAGGTCTCCGCCTCACAAGCCGCCTTGACGAAAGCCCTAGGCGATAAGGCCTCGCCGGGCTCGAAGGGCCTTGGGGGGTAGTACTTACATTTCCCCAAGGCCCTTAGGTATCTACATTCGGCCAGAAATTCGGCGTAGGGGAGCCCCCTCAGCTCCCTATAGCAACACATGTCCTGTTTGTTCCTGAGGAAGGCATATTTGACCTCGACCCCCCTGGCCCTCAGCCTCGCCAGCTCCCTAAGGGGTTGCAACATCTCGTTTTTGGTCCTGACTAGATACAACACCCTCGCCTCTACCTCTTTGGCGTAGGCCAAAGCGGCGGCAAGCGCGGCGGAGGTCTTGCCGAGACCAGTCGGCGCGTTGACCAGAACTATCCTGCCGGACCTAAAGCCGTCCAGTACGGCGGACGCCAACTCCCTCTGGAACGGCCTGAACTCGTCGTAGGGGAAAAAGCGCTCCACGTCCCCGACCTACAGACGTAAATTAAAACCTAGCGGAATCTAGACGAGGCGAATACAGCCCTCTTGGACCTGCCCAAGGCGAGGTCGGCCGCCATCTTGCCTAAAGCCGGCCCGAAGGTCCAGCCGAGCCTACAGGCGCCTGCGACGACGACAAGCCTCTCGCCGAGCCTCTCCACTATGGGGAGGCCGTCGGGCGTACAGGGCCTGTACCCCACCGCCATGTCCAACACCTCCAAGTCGCCCAACAGCCTCCTGGCTCCCGCCAGCACCGCCTCGGCGGGCGAGTGGTCGTCGGTCGAGTCGAAGTCGAACCTCCCAGTGGCCTTGGTCCAGCCGCCGAGGGGGACCACCGCCACTCCAGTGTCGGCGAGGTCTATGAACATGGCCTTGGGCCTCTTGGCCGGCCTCACCCTAAACCCGTAGCCCTTGAAGGGGGCCACCGGGAGGCCCAACAGTCGTGACGTACGCCAGCCAGCGGCCGCGACCACCACGTCGGCCTCGAGCGTCTTCCCCCCGCCCAGAACGACGCGACCGTCCCCTACTGCCTCGACGAAGGCCCTCACGTGTTGAGGCGCCGCCTCTGCCGCCAGCCTCTTGACGGCTAGGTCTGTGGAGAGCTTGGCCGCCTCTAGATAAGCCACGGCGGGCCTCCCCTCGAACTCGGCGATTTCGAACTTGGGCCTTAGGGGGTCCCTCCTGAGCTCCTCCGCCTCGGCCTCCACGTCCTCTACGAGCTCATATAGGGGCTCCTCGGCGTAGTCGAAATCGTTTTTCTCCTCGGCGAGCCTCCTGTATTCCGCCCAGGAGAACGCCCCCATCTCCCTCACGGCGTTCCAGACGTCCTCGCCGGGGTCCCGCCCGTAGGACTTGACGTAGGCCAATATCCACTTTAGGTCTAGATGTCTAATCCTCGCGGCGCCTCTAGAGAGCATTTTGAGGTAGGCCGTGGGGTAGCCGACCACATTTATCCTATTTATCTTAAATCTGGTGAACTCCAAAATGCCCGCGGCGGCTCTGGAGCCCTCCCCCAGTTCCGACCCGTCGACCACTACGACTTCTACTCCCTCCCTCTTGAGGTAGTAGGCCGCGAAAAGCCCGACGACGCCCCCGCCCACTACTAGGGCCTTCATGCGTAGCCCCAAGACCTAAGCCTCCTCGTTATTTCTTCATCGTCGGCGAGGACCCGCTCCAACAGATCTACCACGTATTTATCCACGTCGTCGTACCCGGCGCTTTTCGCCGCCTTTTTGAGCCTTCGATATAGCTCTTCCGGAATTTTAACGCACACGTAGAGGTGATGCGGCCTATTAATAATAGTTCCCGCCGAGGCCAGAACGACGCGAGATTTTTATTCCTATAAGAATATTCCTATGTGAATATTCTTGAGAGAAGAGAATGTAAGGAATTAGCCGCGGCGAACAGATGGCTCTTAGTGTACGGCAGGAGGAAGGTGGGGAAGACGAGGACTCTGGAGGCCCTCGTGGGCGACGAGGTCTGGGGGGTCGAAGAGGCGGTGAGGGAGGCCGTGAGGACGTTAAGGAGGGGCGGAGTCGTCGTGTTGGACGAATTTCAACGGCTACCAGAGAGGTGGTGGGACCTCTTGGCCTCGGCTCATCCCAACGGGGTGTTGATAGCAAGCGGCTCCAGTTTCGGCATGTTGAGGAGGGTCTTCGACAAGAGGAGCCCCCTCTTGGGCCTATTCGACGTGTTGAAGATGGGGCCTATACGCTACGCCGATGCCCTGGCCCAGACTAGAGACTTCAAGAGGGCGGCCGTGTGGAGGGACCCTTGGACCGTCCCGCTGGTGGGCTCGCCCGAGGAGGTCGAGGAGAGGGTCTTCG
>JBEULO010000078.1:0-3840 GCA_041287225.1 Thermoproteus sp. | reverse complement strand
ACTACTTGCGCTACGTCGCCTCTCTCCGCCCTCCTTACTATCATCTCTGGAGCAACAACACGAAGACCTCGCCCTCCTCGGACCCTATGATCTTCACGTCGTTAAGCGCCGCGAGCCTCCTCAACATCAAATAACAGGTATAGTCGTCGGTTAGGACTTTAAATTGAGCGCCCTGGGGGGCCGCGGCCAGTTTCGCCGCGACCTCTTTAAGCGGGTCGGGGCAGACCTTGCCCCTAACGTCTATCTCCTCCATGGCCTAAAACACGACTATGCTATTTACATTTTCGAGGAAGCTGAACATAGACCCCACGCCGTCGGCGAGCCAGAACTCCGAGAGGCCGTAGGCCCTGGCAACGGTCTCGCAGATATATATCTTCACGTCGCCTAGCTCCTTGGCGTCGGCCAATATCTTGCGCCAATCCATCTCCTCGGGGGCTCCGGGCTCCGGCTTGTACTCCTTGGAGAACGCCTTGACGGCGCGGCCGGTGACGAACACAGCGACGCGGTCGCCTCTGGCCACCAACGTGGCCACATATGTGGCGAAGACGTAAAGCCGCTCGTATTCGTCCGACTCGACTATGACTCCATACACGGAGAAGCTAACAGTTGTGGAAATATTGAATTTGGTTAGTGCACCATTTGCCCCATCTTGCTGAAGGCCAGCCAAAACGGGTCCTCTCTGGGGTGTTCTATGGGCTCTACGCCGCCTCCTCTCTTTCGTAAGACAACGCCGGGGCCGCCCTTTTTGACTTCGCCAATTACGGCGGCCTCGATGCCTTCGCGGGCGAGGGCCTCTACGACCTCCTCGCCTCTATCTGTGGCGATTATCAACGTGCCTTCAGAGATAGAGCTCCAGGGGTCTATCCCTACAAGCCTAGTCACTTCGGCCACCGACCTCTTAACGAACAGCTTGCTCTCGTCGACTTCGATCTTGACCCCGCTGGCCTCTGCTATTTCGACCAAGGCGCCCCACACTCCCCCCTCAGTGGCGTCGTGCATGGCGTGGACGCCGACCCTAGAGGCCACGAGTCCGTCTTTCCAGCAAGACATGCTCCAATAGAGGTCGTAGGCCTCTTGGAATATATCGGTAGGCAGCCTGGCCTTAAAGAAATCGGGATAGAAATTGACCAGCAGGGCTGTGGCCTCTACGGCGGGGCCTTTCGTCATCACTATCTGGTCGCCGGGCCTGGCGCCCCGAGTGGTCACAAGCCTCTCCCTGGGCCCCACCCCGAACATAGTAAATCCGCCCAACATGGGGTAGTCCACGCCTTCATAGCGGCCCGTATGGCCGGCCACTACGGAGACGCCTATCTCCGCCATGGCCTCGTGGAGGCCGGACCACATCTCTGCGAACTGCTCGTCCGTCATGGAGACGGGCAGGTTCAGATCTATCGCGGCATATTGGGGAGGTATGCCGGAGGTCATCACATCGCTTGCGAGTATATGTACTGCAAACCACGCCGCCTTTTTGAACCCAAACTGCGGCACTATGAAGACGGGGTCCGTCTTGACCACTAACACCCTGCCGTCGCCTAGGTCTACAGCCCCGACGTCTACGCCGTGTTGGGGAGGCACCACCACGTCGTCCCTCTTTGCGCCGAGCCTCGGGTATATGACCATATCGAAGACGTCCCTGGTGATCTTCCCCAGCTTCATAAACTGTTTATCTCACTTCCATATTTAACCATAGAGAAACTCTTATATAAGAGGGCCGTCTAGGCCTCCATGAAGCTATTGGCGCTTATCGTCGTGGTGGTCGCGGCGGCCGTCGTGGGCGGCGTGACGGCGTATTTCCTCCTCTCGAGCAACAAGCCGGCACAAGGGAGCCCCGCCGTGGCGTATTTCTGCGCCGGCTATTCGCCGTATACGGCCGCACCCATCCAAGCGATACAGCTGGCCGAGAAGGGACAGCTCCAAAACTCGATCGCCTACCAGGGGCAGACGTTCTGCATAGGCGCCAAGTTGAGCTCAAGCCAGTTGCAGTACTTGAAGAACCTAACCGCCACTTCGTACCTAGTGGGGTCGCAGAACGCCAAGGTGGTGGTAATTGAATATCTAGACACCACATGTCCCTACTGCGCCCTCTTCGACTACCAATACGGCGCCCTGTTGAGCCAATACATCCAGAACGGGACCGTGCTGTATGCGGTCAGGTACTTCCCGACGCACACGGCCGGATTCCTACAAGAAAACCAGCCGCAACTCTTCGCCGCAGGCGTCGAGACCTGGCTGGCCCTCACATGTATCTACAACAAGACGGGAGGCGCCGCGTTCTATACGGCCCTGGGCTCGGTGTATGAGATAGCGGCCAGATATATAATCTACTACCTACAGACGGGCAACGCGACGGTCCTCAATATATATCCCTACGCCCAATTGCAGTACGTGTCCTCCCAATACCCCCAGTGTAGAGTCAACGCCACTGCCGCCCAGCTGGTAGCAACAGCGCAGGGAGCTCAGAACGACGTATCGGCGGCCGCCAACGCCCTCGGCATACCGAGCACCATGCTGGGGACCCCCCTCTTTATTATATATCGTAGTTAAACTAACATATCGGAAGATATGCGCCCTTTGAGGAGACTGTACCTCTATTCGGCCCTTCAGAATTTCGCCAATTCGCTCTACAGCCCCTTCGTCGGTTTCGTCGCGGCGTCGACGGGAGTGCCGCCGTTAATGCTAGGCGTAGTCTCCTCGGCGGGCACTGTATTCAACAACATATCTGCCTTTTTGGTCTCGTTTAGGAGGTGGCGCCCCTTGAGGCTCATAGCGGCCGCCAACTTCTCTTCGGCGATCGCGTTGACGTTAATGGCGCTCCTCGCGGAGGTACATGCGGCCTATACGGCCATGTACGTAATCGTCACGGCGTCTCTCGGCATATCGGGCTATGGGTGGTCCCTAATAGTGGAGCAGTACAGCCGAAAGAGCAGAGGGATTTCGCTGGCCGAGTTCTCGTTCTACTCGACGTTGGGAGGGCTGGCGGCCACGTTGATCACGGGGCTTTTGATAAGCGGCGACCCCCTAGCCATAAAGTTGTCCCTAGAGGCCGCCGCGGCGTTGACGGTCATAAATACCCTACAGCTCTATAGGCTCGGCATAGAGTACGAGGAGGGGCCTAGGGCGTCCCTCGGCCGGATAAACAAAAAGCTCTTGAAGTTCTACCTAGACAACTTCGCCTTCATGGTGACGTGGTCCTTCGCGTGGCCTCTCTTCCCCCTCGCACAAGTATACGTCTTCCACATGACCGGCCTACAGGTGGCCGTAGTCCAGATAATCACGGTGGCCTCCAACTTGGCGTTCCAGAGGGCCATGGGCCGCTTCGTGGATAAACATATGCGCCTCTCTTTGTTCTTAGGTAGGGCGACCTTCATGTTGTGGCCTTTAATATACGGCGTGGCCACTAACGTCTATCAGATATATCTGGCCTATTTGTTCTACGGCTTCGGCGGCTCCATATCCAATATAGCCTATTTCGCATATGTGGTCGACAACGCAGAGGATAGGAGGAAGGCGCTCGGCTACTACAATCTGGTGAACGCCCTAGGCGCCATTACGGGCTCGGAGCTCTCCAGCGTCGTTGTGGCCTATGTTGGTAGCTACAACGAGGAGTTCATAAGGAGGATGTTGGTGGGCACAGCCGTGGCGAGGCTGGGGACCTCCTTCTTGTTCCTCTTATGACGGCGACTGCGCCAAGGCGGCAGCCCTGCCGTAAGTCCCCGCCTCGACTACCTCCCTAACGGCTTCTAGGTATTCCTCCTCGCCGGGCAGATCGAAACACCTCAAGCAACATAGAGACTGGACCACGACGCCTCCGTAGGCCTCGCAAGCCTCGGGCTCTAGGCC
>JBEULO010000077.1:0-30687 GCA_041287225.1 Thermoproteus sp. | reverse complement strand
GGCCATGATCGTATACGGCCCCTACGACCTCGTGGCGAGGATCTCGACCGACACCACCGAGAACCTCAGGAAGATAGTGTCGGACAAAATTAGGAGGATGCCCAAAATAAGGAGCACGACTACCCTCATAATAGCCAAGTCTATAGTCAAGTAGGGCAGGTTTTAAGGCGCGACGGCGCCGCCGAGCCTTTCCAACTCCGCGGCTAGAGCGACCAACAGTCCTGTGCTTTTTCCCTTTCGGCTTGTATCTACCCTCTACGAGCGTGATGGCAAGTCGTTTGCGACATCTGCGTTTGTCGGTCGCCGGCGTGTACGCTGGTCTGGCGGACTTCATTGCGTTCGGATAAGGGGCTGAGCCGTCTCGTGGTTCAGACCAATAGCGCTATGAAGAAGAAAGTCAACAGGGGGCTACTGGACTTAAATACGCGCCAAAACGCTCTGTCGTCCCTGTCGCGTAGGGCCTTTAGGCCGAGATATATGGCGATGGTTGCGGCCGGCGCCATTACTAAAGCCCCCAATAGGCCCTTAAAGGCGTACGCCAGGGCCCACATATAGACGGCAGACCCCACGTCCAGTAGCGCTATGAGCGCTACCGCCCTGTCTTCCGGCAACATGGCCGTCAACATGGGGACGTTGGCCTCCCTATATTCGTCCCTATATACATAGGCCAGGGACCATATGTGTGCAGGTATCCATATGTATATAGCCATGGAGTCCAGCAAGGCCTCTAGGGTAATAGGCCTCGCGGCGAGCCACCCCGACAGGAACGCCGCGTTGCCCGCAAAGCCCCCTAGCAGTATATTGGACCAATGTCTCCTCTTTAGGAGGATTGTATACACGACTACGTAGAAGAGCCAGCCTGTTATCACGGCGATCGCGACAGAGAGGCCGAGCCAAAACCAAGCCGTGAGGAAGCCCAGAGCGGATATGGCCAGGGAGTAGGCCAGGGCGGCGGCCGGCCTCAATCTGCCGCTGGGCAGAGGCCTGCCGGAGGTCCTGCCCATCTTCGCATCTATATCCCTCTCCCAGTACTGATTGAACGCCGCAGAGCCGCCAGTAGATAGAAGGCCCACTACAATCAGCTCTAGGACTACACTCCAAGATACGTTCGGCATGGCCGCGTATAGGTAGCCGACTACTGAAGACAGGATAAGGAGCCAGATGACTTTAGGCTTCAAGAGGATCAAATAGTCCCTAGCCACATCGATTTCAAGCCTAGAGGCCATGAACACGTTTGGCCGAAATAAATTTTTGTTGTCGCGGCCGCAGCCGCCTTGGTGGCGGCCGCCCATGCGCCCCCGACAGGGGGTCGAGCTCTCTTGGCCCCAATATTATAAACTTAGAGGCCCTCTATATATTGGAGCCAGAGCTCTAGGTCCCTCAAGTCGATGGGCTCGGCCCTCTCGCCGCGCCTCACATAGGCCTCTTTGAACTCCACGTACTGTCCCCTCCTGACTCCCTTCAAGACTATCTGGCTCCCCTCCCCGCCTTCCCCTATCCCCGCCGCCTCTTCTATCGACGGCGTGTCGAACACCAGCTCTATCTCATCGCCGAGTTCTCTCATGTTGTAGCCCGTCGCGGACTCCACATACGCCTTCAATTTGTCGTATGAAACCCTCACGGGAGTCGGAAGATATTGATATAAAATAGTTGCCTTCTGTTTCATATGTTGCCGGCTTCAGTATTAAGGCAACTCTACGTGCAGGGGAGCTTAAAGAACGGCGCAGACGGCGTGGAGTTCAAATTGAAGAACATGTTGGCCCCTGCGACTATTACCGACATGAAGATAGTAATAGACGGAGCCGTCGTGCCCAAAGACAAAATAGAGGTGGTCACATCTACGGGGAAGTACTCGGCATCGCAGTTGGAACAACAGGGCTATAAATTCTCCGTGCGGGACGAAGTGACCATAGTCCTCAAGGGGATGTCCCTATCCAGCGGCCCCCACAAGATAGAAATAAGCGCCAAGACTAGAGAGTGGGGCGAGCTGTCTTTTGACGTGACGGACATCCCCCGATAAACTAATTGTTTTTCCCGCCTATGGGGATTGCAATAGTTACTGGATCGGGTAGAGGCATAGGGAGGGCTATAGCGCTGAGGCTGGCCCGCGACGGCTATAAGGTCGTCGTCAACGCGAAGAGGGGGAGAGAGGAGGCCGAGGAGACCTTGAAGGCGATAAAAGGGCTGGGGGGAGACGGCGCGACCGTCCTCGCCGATGTGGCCACTAGAGATGGCTGTAGGGCTTTGGTCCAAGAGGCCTTGAGGCTCTACGGGAGGCTCGACGTCCTTGTGAACAACGCCGGGCTCGGCCTCTTCTCGCGTTTTCTAGATGCCGACGATAAGCTAATAGATAAACAGCTCGAGGTGACTTTGAAGTCAGTGATTTACTGCTCGCAGGAGGGGGCCAAGGCCATGTCGGACGGCGGCGTGATAATAAACGTGGCCTCTATCGCCGGCATAACCCCCTTCTACGGCCTCTCCATATACAGTGCGGCCAAAGCCGCCATAATAAATCTAACTAAGGCCCTGGCCGTGGAGCTCGCGCCTAGGATCAGAGTCAACGCTGTGGCGCCTGGCGTCGTAAAGACCAAAATGGGGGACAGCTTGTTGAGGCTGTTGGGCCTAGACGAGGAGAAATTCGCCGAGAGGAACACCCTACTGAAAAGGCTCGTGTCGCCTGAAGATGTAGCCGAGGTCGTCGCGGCGCTTGTTAAGATACCGACGATTACGGGGCAGGTGGTCGTGGTGGATTCCGGCGAGTCGTTACGCCACGGATCCTTGATTTAGCCCCTCCTCAGTACATATAAGCCCGTCGGGCGGCGCGAGTTCTTCCGGCTTTTTGAAGCGGTTGGGGAGGTAGTCGCGGTATCTCTCCGCCTCTTCTAGGTCTATAAGCCTCCACGCCCCCTGCGAGTAGACCTTGTCGACGAGGAGGTCTATATAGACGACCCTCCTGCCGACCTCGACAGGTGTGTTCATATTCACGTAAGTGCCCACATGTCTCCCCGAGGCGTCGTAGTAGCTGTGCACCACATAGGTCGCGCCAGGCTTGACACAAGTAAGGGCGTAGAACCCCCTTTCTATCTTGGCGCCTATTCCGTCCAACACGCCGCCCGGCCTCAACGTCCGTTTTACCACCAAGACGTCGCCCTTAAAGCCGAGGGGGACGCCCCTCATAGCCACGACGTCCCCCCACGGCTTTATGTGAAGTATCTCCCCGGCCCCCCTCGCCAGATATTCTGCTATCTTCTCGTAGGCGTCAACGCCGACGTGGTCTAAGAGGTCTAGACACCTACCGAGGCCCTGGGCCCTCAAGGCGTGGTGTCCCCTTATGGTGGGCGTCACGGACGCCCTCACCTCGTCGAGCCTCCGTTTGGCCTCGGCGTCGAAGAGGACAAGATATAGGCAGTCGCCGCGGCGGACCAGCTCGCCCTCCCCCCAACGCCCCGACGAGATCCTCAACAGCTCTTCGTATAGGGACTTCGCCTCTGCCGCTAGGACGTCCTCCGAGGCGAAACGCGCCGAGGACTTAAATCGGAGCCCTAGCCCCTGTAGCAAAGGCCTGAGCTTGCTGTCTGCGAAGATCCCGAGCCTCAGCCTGTCCTCGGCGCCTATATGTCTGCTGAATTTCACCCCGCCGATCGTGTCCAGCTCCAAATAGGCCCCTCCGACGAAGATCTCCGGCACGGCCACGCCGAGCTTGGGCCCTACGGGCGGCTTCAAGACCGTGAAGAGCCTCGCCGAGGGGTACACCACATATCTGCTGGGTATTTCCGCCACGCCTCCGCCTGGCGTCTTGACGTAGTGCCTGCCCCCCTCCTCGTAGGGGGTGCCGACGAAGACGTCTTTTGTCCCGTCTTTAGCCTTGACGATAAAGGGGTCCAACTCCTTCAGGCGCGAGACGAAGGCCTCGGCGGCCTCACAACGGCCTATAACCACGACGCCCGTCTTGCTCTCGTGGTCTTTGACCGTCACGTCTGGAGGGCTTGTGTCTCGGGCCAGGCCGAACCTCTCGGCTATGACCTCAGTGGGCTGGGTTATCGAAAAGCCCCAGTCCAAGGCCAGCTTCGTGAGCGCGGTTGAGAATATGCCTCTTATCCTCGCCCTATACACAAACGAGGGAGGGAGACATCTTAATAAACAATGAACCTCAGCTCGGCAGTGAAGATAGTGGTGACTAACGACGACGGCCCCCACACGCCCCTCCTGAGGCCTCTAGTGGAGGCATTGGAGGCGAGAGGACACGAGGTGGTGGTAGTGGTGCCTGAACGTCAGAGAAGCGCCACCGGCCTCGCCAGGACCTACCACAAGCCCCTTAGGATAAGGAGGGTGGGGAGGTACTACGTGACTAACGGCTTCCCTACAGATTCGGTGTTCCTGGCCCTAAAGCTCGTGGCGCCAGACGCCGATTTGGTCTTAAGCGGGATAAACGTGGGGGAGAACATCGGCTTCGAGTCGACTTATGGTAGCGGCACCGTGGCCGCGGCCATACAGGCAGGCGTGTTGGGCCGCAAGGCGCTGGCGGCCTCCATGGAGGCCAACGCCGACCTGAAGGAGGTCCTCCTCGTGGTGCTTTCCTTTATCGACGCGCTTGAGGGGTACTGGAGGGACGACTTGCTGGCAGTCTCCGTCAACGTCCCCAGCGGCTGGAGCGGAAATCTGGCAAGTCCCAAGGCCTTGGCGAGAGGGCTCTACCTAGAGGAGCTCCACAAGTACGTAGACCCCAGAGGCGAGGTCTTCTACTGGCGTTGGGGCCCCAGACGGGACGACTTCCCCAAAGAGACGGATGCATATGCGTTCTACATGGAGAGGGCCGCCACGGCCGTGGGGATTTGCGGCAACGGCGTATGTCCGGTAGACGACTTGGTCTCCTTGGCGTATAGACTGCTAGGCGGCCGGCAGTAGGCATATGGCCGCCAGCTGGCTTAGAGGCAACGTGGGCGTCATGATAATTTCTTGGTTTCTATTCGCAATATCGTCCGCATTGACCTACCCCTACCTCTCTAAATATATGGAGCTGCTCGGAGCGTCCGAAATAGATATAGGCGTGGCGACCTCTCTGGGCTCTCTGGCCAACATGCTGGCGGTCCTGCCGGGAGGAGTTTTGACGGACGCCATTGGGAGGCGTAGATCTATCATAATAGGGACTTGGGGCGTGACGGCCACCCAGTTCCTATACGCATCGGTGGTCAACTGGCAGATGTTCGTGGCGGTCTATGTGGTAGATTCAGCGTTGCATTTCTACCAGCCGGCCCTCACGGCCATCCTCCTCGACTCGTTGCCGCCCGAGAGGCGCGGAGGCGGCATGATGCTTACAGCAATACTGCCGCAAGTGCCCTGGCTCTTTTTGCCCCCTGTGGGCGGGTACCTACTGGACTCCATGGGGCTTATGGGCATGAGGATATCGTTTCTACTATCGGGAATAATTTCGGCGGCGGTCGCTTTGTTCAGAATGAGGGCCCTGGAGGAGACCGTGGCGGTGCGGCGAGTCCCCCTGAGGGAGTTGGCGCCGGCGCTAGCCAAATCGCTCGCCTTTTGGGAGAACCTGGCGGAGTTCGACTCGTTCACGATATACGTCGCCGTCTTGGGGCTTTTAGTCAACATGGCCTCCATACCGCTACAGAGGTTCGGGGTGTTGTATGCGACCAAAGTGCTGGGCCTAGACAACGCAATGTGGGGCGCCATCCAGAGCGCGGCTATGGGCATAGCCATAGTCTTCGGCCTAGTCATGACTCCAGTTATAGACAGAGCGCCTAGGGCGACCGCCATGTTTTCAGGGCTGATGTTGACGGCTTCGGGCTTCCTAGTCGCTGGGCTGTGGAGACATAAAGTCGCCATAGCGCTCGCCGCGTTGATCGCCAGCGTCGGTACAGAAGTCTCTACTGCGGTGCGGCGCGCCGTAATAGGAGACAGGGTGGAACAAGCCAAGAGGGGCAAGGCCATGGGCGCCTCTCTGGCGCTGGAATATCTAGGGGTCGTCGTGGGGGGCCTCACAGGAGGGTTGCTCTATTCGTTCTCGCCCAGCCTCTCCTTCGTCGTGTCTGCCGTAATAGTGCTCGCGTCGTCTATATATTTGGCGCCGTATTTCCTAAAAGACCTAGGACTTTGGGACGAGGGGCCTCGATCTGTTTCTTGAGTAGTATTCGGCGAGGGCCTCCTCCTCTATCCGATAGAGCTCGGCCACCCTCCCTATTGGCATTATATAAAGAGGCGTCTCGCCCTCTGGGAGCCCCACCGCGTTTTTAACGGCGTTGTCGTCGAAGGCGCCCACGGCCACGGTGCCCAGGCCGAGCGCCGTCGCCTGTAGGTATACGTTCTGGCCGAGGTGGCCGAGGTCCATATGGACGTATCTAACCCTCCCCCTCTCCCCGTATACCCTCTCGGTCTTCTCGTAGGCGGCTGACACCACCAGAGAGACCGGGGCCCTGAGGACCCAGTCCTGCCTCAACGCCGCCTCGAAGAGCTCTCGCCTCACATCGCCGGGCTTGACTAGAAGCAGAGAGTGGCGGTCGGGCAGGTACTTATAGACGCCCGCCGTCAAGCCGGAAACTCCCCCCTCGCCTACCGCTACATATACGCTTAGGGGATATATGGCGCCCGCGCTCGGCGCCGTCCTCAACCCCCACCGGACTTCAGAGACGCCGTAGGCCGCCCACAAGATCTGAGCCAGCTCTTCGGCGGTTAGCGGCGAGTCCAGATACGACCTGACGGACCGCCTTCTAGACAGCGCCTCCTCGACCGACATGGCGCCTTTGAGCTTCGGCATCGGCAAGAACACCTCGCCTCCAGCTATCCGAAGCTCCGATACCCCGACCTCCCTCCGAGGGGTAGAGAACAACAGGCCGACAGTGGCGGCCGTCAGCGCTAGGGACAATAAGAGCCTGTATAGAGGGCTCAGCGCTAAGACCAATAAAATATTTCTCCTACCCATAAGATATGTTGAATAAGAACATCATATATCTTCTAATCCTGGACGTCACATCCATAATATTAGCGGTCTTGGGCTACCTTGCAGTACTGACCGGCTACTGTCTGGCCAAGCCGCAGACCGCCGCCATGCCCTACGATATGTGCGCAAAGATACACTTGGACTTACTGCCGCCGCTGGCGATAATAGTCGGCTTTCTGCACGGGGCCGCCGGCCTCTCTCTGTGGATTTCTAGAATCAAGAGGGGCTTGGACCCCTACATATGGGCTCTAAGCGCAGTGCTCGCGTTATACCTCATTTACCTATGGCTCTTCTAAACATATTTTGGTGAGCCGAAATTTTTTAAAGTTGAGAGGAGCGACTTCTATGCGCGGATATTTGTTGTTGTTCGTGTTGCTCATATCGGCGGCATCTCTCGCACAACAACTGCCCTTGGTGAAGGTCTCCTACGCCAACCTAACCTATTTGGTGTACAGAGACGGCGCTGTCCAGCCCCTATACAAGGCCTCCCTATCCATCACGGTGCCGAACTTCACAATGACCGGGAAACTGACCCTTGACGGATACGAGAACTTCACGAAAAGTCTGGTCGTTGGGGGCTATACGCTAGACGGGCTCTTCCAGGGCGGTTGGAACTCCACATATAGGTTTTACGCGTCATTTGGGTGGGGCGGGAACTACTCGAACGGGCTGGGGAACTATATGTTCAACCTTACCTTAATCGATAACTCCACGCCTATAGTATTAGCAGTCAGGGCGAAGTCGATAAACGCCGTTATGTACTTCACGCTGAACGTCTCCTCGCCAGGCGTCGGCGCCGGGCAAATCCCCACGCCCCAGGAGGCGAACTCCAGACTCGCCGAGGCTGGCATAGACTACATAAACGTGACTTCGATAAAGGCGGGGACTGGCTACCTCCTAATAGACGGGGTCCTCTATATCGATAAGGCCGCCGAAAAGATATCGACATCCGACAAGGCTGGCGCCGAGGCCTTAATGGAGTTGCTCACCGGCAACTACGCCGTGCGGGGCGTCGGCCGTGCCGATATAGAGATAGAGGCCAGAGGGAGGTCTATAGCCGTCAACGGGAGCGGCTCGTGGCGCGTCGAAGGCGATGTGGAGAGGGCATACGCCCTATTGGCCGCCGCCTCTGGAGCCATCGCCTTGTTGTTACAACAGATCTCTTTGGGGATGTCTGCGGCTGTGTCGGGCACCACGCCGCCCTTCGCCTTGCCTGTATCCCCCGTCGAGGCCGCGCCTCTAGCTGTCAGACCTCCCAGCGCAGCCCGCGTGGATATTGCTGTGGAGGCCCGGCCCGTCGGGAACTCCACAGCAATAACTGTGAGGATAGCCGCCGTGGGGCATAGAGTCGGGCTTGTGAACAGCACGGGCGATCCCGCCAGAGATGCAGAAATCGCCCTGTCCTATGAGTCCATGGAACTTTCCAGTATAGAACAAGAGATGCCGTTCCTATCCATGATACTGCCGGGAATTCAACACGTGCTTCCGAGCCAAGTCGAAGTCAAGCCCGCCTCGCCAGACGTGGCGGTGCAGCCGTCGACGGTGAGCCCCCTAAACCTGCCTAGAGTGGTCGTGACGATTATGGGCGCCACGACGCAGACCTCGACGACCTCTACAAGCGCGCCCATGCCGACCACCTCGACGGCCACCACGACGGCGCCGACCGCCACCACGTCGGCCACAACCGCCGTTGTCACCACGTCGACTAGCTCCGCCCCAACTTCCACATCAACGTCTCCGAGCGCCGCCCCGGTCGTAATCCCGCGGACGCCTGACTACATTCCGTGGACCGTCGCCGTAGCTGTCGTCGTTGTGGTTTTGGTTATTGCATTGTTATTGATTAGGAGAAGATAACAACTCGGCGGCGATTTTCGCAGTACCTCCAGACGGCGTTTGTCGGCCAGTCCCACGAGCCTGCCTTGAGTTATTGCCTCTTTGTCGGGATCGGCGAAGACAAAACCTATATTAAATGGGGGGAGAGGTGATGTGGATGTACACCTTGCGGTAGCCGCCTCCGCAGATGTTGGCGTTGATATAAGGAGCGGCTACGCTAAACATTTTTCTGGTTTCCTCCGTAATGTAGGGGTGGGGATGTCGCCTTCGGCCGATGTGGCCGTTGTGGTCGTCCTCACGGGGGGCGCAGAGCCCGAAGTCCTCGCAGAGTCGCGGCAGTACAATATAATAATCGCGTGGCCCCAATACAACTCGCTTCCGTCCGCCCTAGAGGCCGCGGCCGCTTTAAGGGACATGGGCAAATACGTAAGGGTTGTGAGGGCCAAGTCGCCGGGCTCCGATGTGAGCTATCAGCTCTTGAAGTCGTTGAGGCTGGTCCAGCTGATCAAATCGGGCGTGCCGAAGTTTGGAGTTGTGGGCTCGCCCAATAGGTGGCTCGTGTCGAGCAACTTAGGCCTCGTGATCACCGACTACGTCCCCCTAGAGGATACCTTAAGGGCGGTGGACCCCCTCGAGGGGCTGGAAGACGCTCAGGAGCTGTTGGCTAGGGCCGAGTCGAGCGATTTCGGCGCGGCGAAGCTGGCGCCCATCACGGCTTATTCCAGACGCCTCTTCGCGTTGGCGCGCTCCAGGGGCTGGGACGGATTGACGTTGGGCTGTTGGTGTTTCGATAGAGGGGCGGTGGCCAAGATAGGGTGGACGCCCTGTATAGCTGTTGCCCTGTTGAACCAAATGGGGATACCTGCCTCGTGTGAGGGGGACCTCAGAGCCCTCTACTCCATCTACGTCCTTTCCAAACTGACCGGCGCGCCCGCCTGGATGGGCAACGTGAATTGGGTCGAAGGCGACGTAGTGATCTTAACGCACGACGGAGCTCCGCCCATCATGTCGGAGAGGTACAGGATAACTAAGCGCATGATCACCAGCGCTCCTGCGGCCATACAGGCAGAGATAAGCCCCGGCAGGCCCGCCACGTTGATGCGGGTATCGGCCGACTTGAAGAGGGCCTTGTTGTTGAGGGCCGTCACCGCCAAGGCGGAAAGGATAGAGGCGTGTAGCACACAAGTCGCCTTTAAGGTGCTCAACGGCGCCGCCGAGAGCGTAATCAAGGCCTCTTTGGGCAACCACCTGGCCTTCGTCCTGGACGACGTATACGAAGAGGCGCGCGAATATCTGGAGTACATAGGGGCCAAGGTGGTACCCTGACGAGGACTTCTAGGCGCAGATTGGCCGCCCACCGACTACTGCTCCGAGCCCGTCTTGTGGACCTTGGCTCCCCCTGGAGCTCGCTCCAAGGTGGGTGGTCCTGTCGGTATTTCTGCCAGCCTCAACGGACAGGGGGTTGGGGCAGAGGACAATAAAGGGAGGAGGCCAGCACCTGCTACGATGTCGCTGGTTGTAACACATAGTGTTGGAGGGGGCTCGAAACATGTTAAATTACAGGTCAAGCGCCGCTAACATGGAGATATTAAAGACGAGAGCGCTCCAATTCGTAGAGCAAGCTAGATTCGCCGCAGAACGGGGATATATAGAACTCGCCCTCTTCGATATAGAACAATATGTACAGCTATAGGTAAAATATCTATTATATAAAAGAGTTGGGGATTTCCCCAAGACGCATTATATAAGAGACCTCTTCGATCGATTGTTGGCGGCTTACGGCGATATCTGCGGCCTTAAGGCGTTTATGGAGAGGTGGAGGACTTTTATGGCCGTATTGGAGTACATCTACGTGGCTTCTCGATATCTGCCGTATAGGGCCAGAGGGGAGGACGTAGGTGATGCGATGCGTTTTATGGAGGAGTTTTCAGAGTTGGCGCTATGTCTAGAGACGTCTTAATCTTAGGCTGGGAGAAGAGGCGTAAGGTCGTGGAGAGGCTTTGGGAAGTCCTGGCGGAGCTCAAAAAGGCCGTGTTGGAGCTCGACCCAAATGCGGAGGTCTATCTGTTCGGTAGCGCTGCTAAAGGCACCATGAGGCCTGACAGCGATGTGGACGTCCTAGTCGTCAGCGACCTATATGGAGGCGACCTCAAAAAGATAGGGGAATTGCTCGTATATGTGGAGGAGAAAGTGGGGGGAGTGGGCATATTGGAAATACATGTGGCTACTCGCGAGCTGTTCGAGACTTGGTATAGAAGACTCATCGACGTCGCGATTAAGCTTTAGACTGGCATGACGCCAGAGGCCTTTTGGCAGGGCGCGGTTCTGCCGATCTAGCCGTCTCCCAGATGCAGACGACCCCCCAGCAGTCTAGGCGGTCCTTATGCGACCGCTCCGGCTGTAGCCCACTGGCGCATCCGGGCAGGTCGCCTACAGGCGGTTTACGCCTACGGCTCAGCCGCCATCGCCTCTAAGCGTCGAGACTCATAGCTACGAAGCGACGGCAAGGAAAACTATTTAGCCGGCTTCGACTGTCCTTTGTGGACTTGGGGCTGGTCCTGTGGGTCGTATTGTGGATTTTGGCCTTCTGGGGCTCACTCACTCTACTTAAGGGCAGGCCCGTCAGCCCCTTATTGGTGCTGGCGGCCGCCATATTGGCGCCTATAGCCTTCGTGGTGGGACTCATAATCGGCATGTTCCTGTTCGTCCTCGCCGCGTTTTTATTCCCGCCGGCGGTCCTGCTGGCTCCGCCCCTCGCATTTCTACTAGGCGTCCTGTCGGCTCTGGCCGTCATATCGGCTCTGACAGGCGTCGGCTTGTTGCGGTCTCTAGCGGCCGTCGTGTTGGCGACCGCCGTAGCCGTCCTCGCGTCGTACCTCATATGGCACACGACGATCCCGCCACAGATACCGAGGCCGGGCCCGCTTAGGCCCTTCTAGGTGCACTCAAAAGCCAGAGCCCTCCTCAAAGTCCTGAAGACCAGACAGCGCTCCTCTACGCCCGTGCATTTGCCCCTACAGCGTATTTCTCCGCCCTCTACTACACATTCAATTTCGTAGCTCTCGACGCCCAAGTCGGACTGTTTAGCGCCGACTCCGTAGGCCAGCGCCGCCGCTAACAGCTCCACCGGCGTGAATCCGTCGGGCACCTTCTTGCCGTTGACGAAAAGGCCGTCTTTGGCGTATCTAGCCGATATGAGCTTCATATTATTAACGGGCAATATAGTTTTATGGATTCCGCCCTGACCGTGGCGATACTCCTCGCCGTATTCATAGGGCTTTGGTACAGCGCGGCCACTCTCGTCGGCAGATATGTCAACTCCAAAGCCGCTAGGAGTTGCGGCGAATGTGAGACCAAATCGTTTTTAGCCACCGGCACTTCTTACCTGGTCGAATTGAAATGCGGCTGGGCCAAATACGTCGGCGTATTTGTACAAAGGCTCCCTTGGGACAACCCCTTCAATCTAGCCGCAAGTGTTCTCGCCCGCCGCAAGCCATTGACCCTAGTGAAAATAGACCTAGAGGACGCGCCTCCCTGGAGTTTCGACATGTCCAATAGGGGCGCGCTCGGGCCTGCGGAAAAAATCGGCGGCTATTACGTAGTCGGGCGGTCTGCGCCCAAGGCGTTGCTCTCAGAGCTCGCAGAGGTCTGCGGCAGGCTGGGCGTCGCGAGGCTGACGGTAGGCGGGAGGCCGAACCTCCAGATATATATCCCCTCTGATAACTGTCCCTCATCTTTACATATATCTAAAACTATCATTGAGATTTTAAGAAAATATATGAAGAAGTAATGCTTAAAAAACAGAATTAGATGAACGCTATGGGCTTCTTGAACACTCCAGCCCCCTATGTACTTGCTGGCCTAATTCTGTATTTCATTACATATATTACATATTCCAGATATATAGATCGTAAGATCTGGCAGGCGGACCCCAATAGGCCCACTCCAGCCAAGATGTACTTCGACGGCGTCGAGTACTTCCCCGTCTCTAAATACGTCCTCTTCGGATATCAGTTCAAGTCGGTGGCCGCGCTGGGGCCTATAGTGGGCCCATTGACGGCTGTGCTCTTCTACGGCTGGGTCCCCGCACTGCTTTGGGTGATCTTCGGCAATATGTTCATCGGCTGGGTGCAAGACTATTCGGCGATGATGATGTCTATAAGGAACGAGGGCCGCTCCATGGGGCCCATCACCTATAAGCTCCTAGGCGGCAGGGCGAGGACCATACTGTTGGTGTATTTGGTGTTCTACCTCATAATAATAACGGCGGTATTCGAGTGGACTATAGTAGACGTGTTGAACAGAGTGACGGGGACCTTCGAGGCCGTGCTCTTCGTCCTCCTGGGCGGAGTGCTCTTCGGCCAGATGGTATTTAGGCTCAAATGGGACGTGCTCCGTTCCACCATAATTGCGCTGTTGATAGTGCTGGTGGGCTACTTCCTAGTGGCCTTCGTGCCGGCTATCCGCGTCCCGCCGGTGAACTTCCTCGACAGTCCCTCCTTCTTACAACAATTCGCGCCGCTGGCGGGCGGCGCCAATCCGGCCGCGCTGACTTGGCCTGGCACCAATACTGCCTTGTTCTGGCTAGTGATAATCTCTATTTTGTACTTCGCGGCGGCAGTGACCACAATGCCCAAGTTCCTACTGCCCACAGTGTACGTGGGCTATCTGCCTTCGATAATAGCGTTGGTGTTGGTCCTCCTGGCCGCCATCTTCTCGCCGCTGGCTGGCCTCACGATACAACAGACGGCGGTAAAGGCTCTGTATGTTAACCCTCTGATAAACCCGCAGGGAGGCCCCATATGGCCTATACTCTTCGTGACTATCGCCTGCGGCGCCATATCGGGCTGGCACAGCCTGATATCCTCGGGCCTTACCTCTAAACAGCTCGAATACGAGACCGACGCACTTCCGGTCGGAGGAGGCGCCATGATGACCGAAGGCGCGGTGGCCCTCTCCTCCATAGCGGCCATAATGGTCCTCGCCACTCCGCCGACCGGCGCGGCCGCCTACGTGCAAGGCGCCACCTTATTGACGTCTAAACTGTTCAGCATACCTCCTGTATTCATGAGTCTGCTATACGGCATATTCGTGACGGTGATGGGCCTAATTACCTCTATGTTGTTCATCAGGGTCTTCAGGCTCACCATGGCCGAGCTCTTCGAGGGCTCCATTCTGGGCAATAAGTACGTGGCGACTCTCTTGATAATAATTTTGGCGGGCTTTCTGGCCTTTGTGGGCAGTTGGACCAACCTCTGGGTGTTCTTCGGCGGCACCAACCAGCTACTGGCGGGCCTCGCCTTGTTGATAATCGCGATATTCCTAGCCAGCCAGAAGAGGCCGTCGGCCTATACCTTCATACCGGGCATATTCATGGCCATAACCACATTGGCCGCTCTCGCTTGGGAGACCTACGTCTACGGCCTCTACGCGTATATGGGCAAGCCCATAGGCGTCCAAGCCGCGGCGGCTAAGATATACGGAGCCGCCTTGCCCCAGATATCCAACTACATCTCGGCGGCCTTCGGGGCTCTACTCCTTGTCTTAGGAATTATAATGACGTACTACTTAATTACAGGGTGGATTAAATACAGAAGAGAGGCTAAGAAATAGGGTAGTTTTAAAAACCCCCACTACTTTTTTCCATATGGGAATTCTCAACAGGATCAGAGAGGTCATCGAGGGGATGGCCGTACACGGACAAGCCACCTCGATCCTTAGGATAAAGGCGCAGATAGACAACCTCTTCATGATAATCACATTGGGCGACATGTTGGGGATACCGTTGCTCCCACCCTACTACTCGTTGAGACTCCTGCCATATATGTTCCCCAACATACAGAGCTGGAAGCTCTACATGCTCAGAGAGAGGGACGTAACCGATTTGATATCATGATAGGCCTCAAGGGGCTTCTGGAGAGGAAGCCGAGACTTAAGGTGTTAATATACGCCGGGAAGGGCGGTCTGGGCAAGACGACGCTCAGCGCGGCCTCCTCCTTATTGCTGTCTAGGGAGAAGAAGGTGCTCGTATTCAGCACGGACCCCCAGGCGTCTCTGAGCGACGTCTTTGAGCGGGACGTCTTCGGGAAGGGCGAGGTGAAAATAGCCGACAACCTCTACGTCCTCGAGATAGATGCGGACAAGAGGATAAATGAATATGTGGCCTCCATAAAGAAGAAAATAGTCGACATGTATAAGCTGGACAAGCTCCCTCCAGACCTAGAGGAGTATATAGACAGCGCGGCGGCCGAGCCCGCCATGTACGAAAGCGCCGTCTACGACGCCATGGTGGACGTAGTGGCGGAGGGCAAATACGACTACTACATCTTCGACATGCCGCCGTTCGGCCACGGCATCAGGATGGTGGCGATGGCCGACATACTCAGCAATTGGGTCGAGAAGATAACCGAGTTGCGGCGTCAGGCCTACGACTACGGCAGAGTCGCGGCGTCTCTGAAACGCACCAAACTGACCTACGAGGACGAGATATTGAAGGAGCTCCAATACATTAGGGATAGGATCGTGGCGTTCCGCAACATCATAACCGACAGAGAGACCGCGGCGTTTATGATAGTGGTGACGCCCGAGAGGATGAGCATACTGGACACAGAGAAGGCAATTGAGATGTTCTCGTCGTTGGGGCTGGAGGTCACAGGCGTGGTGGTCAACCAGGTCTATCCGCCCGAGCTGGCCAAGAGCCCCGAGACCCCCGACTACATAAAGAACAGGATTGCAGAACAGAAGAAGTACATGGAGGAGATAAGGCGCAAGTTCGGCGATATGGTAATATCCGTAGTGCCCATGTTGAATAGAGAGCCTAAGGGCTTCGAGACGCTTTCGGCTGTGGCTAGAGAGCTCTGGTCGCCGAGCAGATCCTTCGAGGAGTACCTATGAAGGCCCTACTGGACACCAAGACCAAATTCTTCTTCTTCGGGGGCAAGGGAGGCGTCGGGAAGACCGTCGTGTCTGCCGCTGTGGCGTTATACTACGCCGAGAGGGGCGAGAAGACCCTACTGGCCAGCTTCAACCCGGTCCACTCGCTCTCGTCGCTCTTCGGGCAGAACCTAAGCGGAGGCGCCATAAAGCCCGTGGAGGGCGTAGACAACCTATATGCAGTCGAGGTCGAAATCGGAGACGTAGTGGAGAAGTACAAGGAGCGCGTGACGACGCTCTTGAGGGAGCTCTTCAAATGGGCCGAGCTACCCGTCGACACGAAGCCGTTGGTGGACATCGCCACGACGAATCCCTCGTTCCACGAGGCCGCCGCCTTCGACAAGATGATGGAT
The DNA here is from genome assembly GCA_041287225.1 of Thermoproteus sp. GTDB lineage: Archaea > Thermoproteota > Thermoprotei > Thermoproteales > Thermoproteaceae > Thermoproteus. The sequence goes on along the minus strand of JBEULO010000077.1, from coordinate 14,619 downwards.
GTAGTGCTCAATGAAGGGAAGAACTACTCCCGCGTGGTGTTCGACATGGCCGCAGTGGCCAACGCCGTCAGGCTGATAGGGCTCTCTAAGCTGTACGGGCTGTGGCTACAGAGGACCATAAAGATGAGGCAAGAGGCGCTGTCCCTAAGGTATCAACTGTCCTTCCGCAAAGAGAAAGTCATGGAGGAGATAAAGAAGGACCCAGTCCTCAACGACCTCATCGCGTTGCAGGACCGCTACGCTAAGGTGAGGGAGATATTGAGGGACCCCGATCAGACTAGGTTCGTCTTTGTGACCATACCGACTGTGCTCTCCATATCTGTGGTGAAGAGGTTTATCGATATGGTGAAGGCGTACGAGATACCCATAGGCGGGGTTGTAGTCAACATGGTCATTCCGCCGGAGGAGATCGAGAAGGACAAGACGGGCTTCCTCAAGTCGAAGGGCGAGGAGCAGGCGAGGAATTTAGAGCTGATAGACCGTTATTTCGGTCCGTTGGTGCTCAGCAAGGTGAAGATGTTCCCTGGAGACATCGTGGGCCTCGACAGGCTGAGGCAATTCGTAAGGGAGCTGGTTAGATGAAGCTGAAGCAAGCCCTATACGACTTCTTTTTCGGCATGTTTTTCCTGGACCTATATAGGGAGGTCGCCAAGATGCATAAACAGCTCGTCTTGGTGACCGAGTTTTTAGCATTCGGCGAGTTTGTAGGCGTTCCGCTACTCTCCTCCTATTACGCCTTGAGGCTCCTCCCCTACTTCGTGGGGGACCTCTACGACTTCAAACAGGAGGTCCTCAAGGAGAGAGACGTGTTCGAGGAGATCTCTGAGGTGGATGTCCACTGAGGAGTACTCCTGGCACGCAATAGCGGTAGGCAACAGCGTATTGGGGGTCTACAACTTCATCGTGTTGGCGGCCCCTCCTGACTGGCGCGTAGTCATTATGCCTATGGCCTCCGACGTCTTTTCCCATATGACTAAAGACGGCGTTAAGTGGGTCAGAGACGGCGAGATAAAACACTTCATCAAGGCGGGCAGGCGCTTCTACGAGCTCGAGGTGAAGGCGAAGCCAGGCAACAAGCTGAACGGGCTCAGGTCGTGGTCCCAGACGGCGGAGGTAGGGGGCCATAGGGCATATGTGAGGGTAAAAGAGGAGGGATTGTTCAAAAAGAAGAAGGCTCTAGAGGTGTGGACCTACTGCGACGAGACCGACAGAACCATCATCGTCTCGCTTAAGGGCGACGAAGTCCCCGAGGAGCTTTTGAGGTATATAGGCCACAGCAAATGCCACTAATGCCTTTCCCAGACGGCCATATAGTAAGGCGCCTTCGAGTAGATTTTGACTCTAATGAGGCCGACTGCGGAGAATAGACCGTCTAGCTCTTTGGCCGTGAAGTAGTTGGGCGCGCCTGCCATTTGCAGTACGGCGGATATGCTTGGCATGGACTCAACTACGGCGTTGCCCACAAAGAACTTGCCGCCCGGCTTGAGGGCCTCCGTCACGCACATGAGCTCCTTAAAGGGGTTCGCCGACCAGTGCAGGGCGTCGAACATGACGGCCGCGTCGAAGCCTCTGGCGGCTATTAGACATCCATCCCCTACTTGTAGCTGGGCGGTTTTGTACTCGGCGGCGTCTTTAAGCGCCTCGGGATCTACGTCGTAGCCTAAAGCCTCGACGCCCAGCTCTGCGAGGTCCTCCAATATGAAGCCCTCGCCGATATACGGCAGTATTATCCTCTTGGGCGACGCCCTCCCCACCACCTCTACGAGCCAGCGCCTCATGTGGTCGTACCAAGGCGAAGACAACATGGAGATCTTCAAGAGGGCCGCCACCTCGTCGAGCCTGGCGAGCCCCCTCGTCACTGCTTCATGAAACTCCAAGAACTTGTCGCCCAGGAACGTCCTCAACACAGGCCTTCGGAGCTTCGCGCGCGGCCGCCCGTCCTTATCGATATGTCCGCCCTTGAGGAGCAACTTAGACAACAACGGGGCCCGTTTGTCTCTACGTTCAGACAGGACGCGGAGCCATTCGACCGAATAGTATATGCTGGCATCCGAGAGGTCTTTAAGCGGCCCTAACATCTCGAACATCCTAGCCGCGAAGGCTGCCATTTCGTCTGATGAGTAGAAATCAGACACGGAAATTCTTCTTCGATATCTTATATTTTTTACGTTAGATATTCCTTTATTAGTTTTGAAAGGGCTACGCTATTTCTAATAGGGCCGTTGTGCACCAACTTGCCGTTTACTATAACCAGCGGCACTCTGCCCGTCTTGTATTTAATCATCAAGTAAAGCCCCCGTAGAGACATAGGGCTCGTGAAGCGGACGGGGACGTCGCCGAGTCTGACAAGCGCGTCAACAAGCGCCGCGAAGTCCGGATCGGCCTCGTCGGCCAGGCCGTCCGTGGAGAGGTCCACCTTAAACGCCCTCGCCACCTCGTCGCAAGTCCTACATATGCCCACTCTAGCCGGGACGAAGGCCACGACCTCTATCATCGTTTGTTACGACTCCGCTATATTTAACCGCGCCTGCCGAAAGTTCAAATTTTTCTTCTATTCGTATTTCATGATACCCATTTCGGTTATGGTGGCAGGAGCCGGCACGACGTCCTTTAAGATAAAGGGGAGGTACGGCGTTGGGAATCCCAGCAGCTTCGCCGGACATTTAAGGCCGGCGGTCACTTGGAACATAACGAGGCGGTGCAACTTGAAGTGCGTCCACTGCTACGTCGACGCCGGGCCGCAAGACCCCGGGGAGCTGACCACAGAGGAGGCCATGGACGTAGTGGACCAGATGGCCGAGGTGGGCGTCCCCATGGTCATATTCTCCGGCGGGGAGCCCCTATTGAGGAAAGACCTGTTTGAAGTCGCGGAATACGCAGGGGGGAAGGGCATAAAGCTCGTCCTCTCCACAAACGGCACTTTGATCACAAAGGAGGTCGCCAAGAGGCTGAAGGACCTCGGGTTCTACTACATAGGCGTGAGTCTGGACTCCATAAACGAGGACTTCCACGACGCCTTTAGGGGCGTCAAGGGCTCTTTTGCGGCCGCGCTGGCGGGGATAAAAAACGCAGTGGACGTAGGGCTCGACGTAGGGCTCCGCTTCACCGTGACGGCTAGGAACATAGAGGAGGCGCCCAGATATATAGACTTCGCGGCGTCTCTTGGGGTACGTAGGATCACTTTCTACCACCTCTCGGCCGCCGGACGGGCGCAGAAGATGGACAGGAGCTGGTACTACACGCCGAGCCAGTACAAGGCCTTTATCGAGACGCTCATAGAATACGCAAAGAGGTATTCAGGCAAGCTGGAAATAGAGACCACCTTGGCCCCATACGACGGCATCTATATAGCGGAAACCCTCGGCGGGGGGTCCCAGGACTATTTGAAGTTCGTCGAGTCGGCAGGCGGGTGCGGCAGGAAGATGGTGTCCATATACCCCAACGGCGACGTCTATCCCTGTCAATTTCTCGATTTCTACAAGCTGGGCAACGTGAGGGAACAACGCCTCCGCGATATATTGAAGCCCGAGGCGGTAGAGCCCTTCGTCTACACCGAGAAGTACCTGAGGGGGCCTAAATGCGGCTCTTGTAGGTACAAACAGTACTGCAAGGGCGGCGATAGGGCAAGGGCGTACTACCTCACCGGCGACATGTGGGGCGACGACCCGCTCTGCCCCATAGGCGAGCTGTTGAGGAGCTCTAAGGCCTGAGCGTGGAGTACAGCGAGGCCGAGCTCAAAAAGGCACTGCTGGAGGCCCCCCGCGTCGAGAAGGCTGCAGATAGGGCGTACGTCCTATCGGTAAACGCCAAGAAGAAGAGGGGCGATATAATATTCGCCTATCCTACAGTCAGGCGTTTCCGCCGCCGTCGAGCGCCTACCCACTACGAGGTCAGTATCGTGTGGGAGCTCTTCAAGCTTTCCACGGATTGGAACGAGTACGTTTTATGTTGTGAGTCCTCTAACTGCAAAGGCCTGATGGCTCTAGCCAAGGCGGTAGACGAGAAGGCAGGTTTCAGAGATGAATGCTACGTCCTCAACGCGGCGGCAGGGAAGGCCTTCTTCTACTCGCTTTGGAGGAAAGCCTTGTTTTCCTCGTCGGTAGACGCAAAGGTGGAAAAGCCCAACGGGGCGCCCTGGGCCCACGCGTTACGGGTCGAGGTGCTGGACGTCGAGCCCAACGGCGACGCCCGCTTCCGCCTTTGGTACTACATGTGGTTCGAGACGAGGCCGGAGGCCCCCTATGTGGACTTCTGGATTAAATATAAAGGCCGCCAGTTCCGCGGCCATATAAACGCGAACGAATATAGGGGCATATACCAGAAGCATCTAGTCCAGATCAAGAACTTGGCCGGGAGGCTTGTCGACGAGGAGCTCGGAGGAAAAGCCGTCGGCATCTATCTGGCGCCCCACAAGAAGGTCCTGGAGTTCTACGGCCCATTCCGCGACGCTGTCTTGAAGCGGGTCCGCTACCACCCCCAGCCCGCCCTGGCGGATGCACTGGCGGAGCCCGCCTTGATCAAATATCTAGGCGGGATGCGCTTCGAGGTGGACGGCCGCGTCGTGGAGTTCGGCGTCAGGCGCAGAGGCATGGGCGCGGAGCCCTACGCGACTATTCGGCTCGATAACGCCGAAGAGGCCGTCGACTTGTATCGCCGCCTACAAGCTGCCGGCATATACGTAAAGGCGGTGGGGAGCGAGGTGAGGCTGAACTACGACTCCTATTGGGGCATGGCCGCCGTTGCGAACGCGGTGGTCGAGGGCGTCGAGAGGCTCTACCCGTGGGCGCACGACAGATATAGAAGCCTCTATGTGTTTAAGGAGGTGAGGAGAGGAGGCATTTACTACCACTTCGCGTTTAGGCAGGGAGACCTCTGGAGGGCAGTCGGCGGGAAGTATAGAGCGCGGCGCCTAAAACTGGTCCACGCGGATAGGTCCGTCCTGGAGGCCTTTAGGCAGAGGCTTCTGGAGGCCTACGAGGCCATAGGCGTAGAGGTCGAAGTGGCCGGGGTGGCGAGGCTGGGCGGCAAGGGCCTATACTACATCGCCCTGTCTCCTTCCAACCTCCGCCCGTTTGAGGAGAGGAGCGCCCCCTTCGGCGCGGTCATATCGGAGGCGAAAGTCGAGGGGCCCCGCATAGTGGTGAGGTATAAGGGCGCGGAACACCGCGTGGAGTTCAGGCCGCTGAAGGGGAGCGAGTTCCTACTGCTCGGAGGGGGCGCATTGCTTTACCGCGTGTTGAGGGCGAGGGGCGTCGCGGCCGAGCTGAGGCCCGACGGCGTGCGGTTGGGGAGGGAGGGGATGTGGGGGCTCTTGGCTTCGATAGTAGACGAGTCCTTCCAGAAAGGCGAAACGCCGCAGTTGCCCCCCGGCGTCGAGCTGGCCCTTGTGGATCTCAAAAGGCGCCTTTATGTGTTCGGCTATGAGGAAGAAGGCGGCAAATATAGGCGGTTCGTAATGCTATATAACGGCTTGTGGCGAGAAGCCGGCGGCAAGACCATAGGGGGCAAGCTACAGCTTTGGCACTCCGAGGGGGGCTTCCTAGAGGGCCTCAGGGCCGCCTTGCGCGAATTCCTCCGCGAGCGGGGGGTCGCCAGCGAGATAGGCCCCGTGAGGGCCTACGGGAATAAGTACTGCCTCAACCTATACGGCCCCGACTTAAAGGCGCTGGGCCTCTAGGCGGTAGGTGATGTTATATACCGCCCCTATAGGGCTATGGAGCTCAAAGAGTTGCTATTGAGGGCCCTATCGATATACAGCCCCTCACACGGCGAGGAGGAGCTCGCCAAGTTCCTACTGGGCGTGGTGAAGGAGCGCGCAGACGACGCGTGGATAGACGAGGCGGGCAACGTCATAGCTATTAGGGGGAGGGGAGGGCCCGTCGTCTGGCTCCACGCCCATATGGACACCGTAGTCGGTATGCTCGAAGTAAAGGAGGAGGGCGGTCTGGTCAGAGGAAGGGGGGCCGTAGACGACAAAGGCCCCCTCGTGGCGTACCTAGAGGCCTTCAGGACGGCGGAGCCCGCGGGGACTTTGGTGCTCGCCCTCGTCACCGCCGAGGAGGACGACAGCGCGGGCACCGAGGCCCTCTTGAGGGGAGGACCGCCGAGGCCCGACTACATCTACGTGGGGGAGCCCACCGACCTACACGTGGCCTACGCCTATAGGGGAGGGGGCAAGGTCGAGTTGAGGATATCTACTAGAGGCGGACATGCGTCCAGCCCCATATACGGCAACCCCTTCGAGGAGCTCTACGGCGCCTATTTGGAGCTCAAAAGGAGGGTGGGACACGGCGAGCGTTTCGCCGACTTCACGGCGACGCCCACTGTAGTGCGTTGCGGCGACGCGCCGAACAAAGTGCCGGTGGAGTGTTCCGCCGTTGTGGACGTCAGGATACCTCTAGGCCACAACTGCGCCGAGTTGGAGGAAAGGATGAGGGGCCTGCCCGCCCGGCTGTTGACTTGCACCGACCCAGCCGAGGTCGACCCCACGAATCCCGCGGCGAGGGCGTTGGTGAGGGGGCTCCTCAAGGCCGGAGTGGAGCCCAAATTGAGCAGGAAGTACGGCACTTCGGACTTCAATCTGCTCATAGCCTTGACGAAAAATATGGCGGCTTTCGGCCCGGGCGACCCGCGGCTGGCCCACACCGAAGACGAGGCCGTACGCGTGGAGGATATAGTCAAGGCCGCGGCGGCGCTGAAATACGCAGTGGAGGAGTTGGGGAAAAGGCGGTAGTTACCTCCTCGCCTCCGTTATCAGCCATTTATGAAACGCCGTAGTTGAAAGCTCTGGGTGGAAGGCAGTAGCGAGCACGTTGTTCTGCCTAACGGCCACGGAGATCTCGCCGAGCGATTTATGCGTCAACGAGGCTATGGATCTAGCCGACCCCCAGACCGATGTGGCCGCAGGCGCCCTGATGAACACCGCTTCGACCTCGCCGAAGCCCTCCACCGCCAGCTTGGCCTCGAAGGACTCGCGCTGGCGGCCGAAGGCGTTCCTCAAGACCTCTACGTCGAGCACTTCCAACGACGTCTGGCGGGGCGTCCCGCCTCTAATGCGCCTGGCCAGATATATCATGCCGGCGCAAGTGGCCAAAGTCGGCGCGCCGGAGTTTATCGCATCTCTGACCGCCTCCTTGAGGCCGGCCCTAGAGGCCAAGAGCGATATAGTGGTCGACTCCCCGCCGGTGAGTATCAACGCATCTACTGCCGAGAGGTCCCGCGGGGCCTTCACCTCGACCACCTGGGCCGATATCCCCAGCTCTCCTGCGGCCTTGAGGGCGGCCTGGGCGTGTTCCTCGACGTCCCCCTGTAGGGCCAATACGCCTATCTTCATACCCCTCTGGTCTGGAGGAGCTCTTCGGGCTTTAGGGCCTTGACGTCTATCCCCAACATCGCCGACTTCTCGCTGACCATCCTCTGGGCTTCGAGCACCACGTCGGGGTCGTCCCAATGGGCCGTGGCCAACACTATAGCCTTCGCCCTCTCCTGCGGGTCCTGGCTCTTGAAGATCCCGCTACCCACGAAGACGCCGTCGGCTCCCAGCCACATCATAAGCGCGGCGTCTGCAGGCGTGGCTATGCCCCCGGCGGCGAAGGTCACCACGGGGACCCTCCCCATCTCTGCAGTCAATTTGACCAGCTCCAGCGGCACTTGGCACTGTCTGGCGTAATCGCGTAGATACTCCTCGTCTTGTCTATGGGCCACGAGGTCCCTAATGGAGCTCGCAATGGCCTTGAAGTGTTTCACCGCCTCCGCCACATTGCCCGTCCCTGCCTCGCCTTTAGAGCGTATCATGGAGGCCCCTTCAGATATACGCCTCAACGCCTCGCATAGCTCTCTAGCCCCGTTGACAAAAGGCACCTTGAAGAGCCATTTGTTTATATGGTGTTTTTCGTCGACGGGAGTCAACACCTCCGATTCGTCTATGAGGTCCACGCCGAGACGCTCCAACACCAAGGCCTCGTAGAAGTGGCCGATTCTGACCTTCGCCGATACGGGTATGGTTATGGCCGACATGATCTCCTCGATGACCTTGACGTCGGCGCTCCTGGCTACTCCGCCGGACTTCCTCACGTCGTAGGGGAGCTTGTCTAAGACCATGACGCCTACGGCGCCCGCCTCCTCTGCTATCTGCGCCTGTTCCACATTCGTGACGTCCATAATCACGCCCCTCTTGAGCATCGATATGAAGCCCAACTTGGCCCTTATGGTGCCTGTAGACGCGCCGGCCACGGGGTGCGGCAGTCCTGTAGATCTCAACCTGTCGCGTGTTTCAGCCAAGCCGTAAAACAACTCCTCCAGCCTCTTGAGGGTCTCGAAGGAGTTTGCCACCGACATGGAGGCCAAACCGTCCTCTGTAATATATTTTATTGAACGTTCAATATCTTGCCGCTAAAGAGGATTTATATGTGGGATGTTTTCCCTCGGCGCTTCGTAAGATATATATTATCTTTTGGAAAGCGCAAACCATGATGGCGATAACCATAACTAAATGGGATAAAGTCGCGTCGAAAAAACCCGCGTCGCTATTGAGATTCTGGTACGGCCTCGAGGGGTCCTATAGGGCGGTCATAAACACGAGGATGAAGAAGACGTTGGGGGTCTCCTTCGAGGAATATGCCGTGAAGAACCCCGAGGGGATATACGAGGCGTTAAGGAAGGCGATAGGCGAGCATAACGCCGGCGTGTTCATGATAATGTACACCAAATGGCTCGAAAGCAGGCAACAATACAAGCCGTAAAGTTTTTATATAGTCCCCAGCCTGGCCTATATGGAATTTTCGGGGAAAACGGGGCCAGCGGGGCGAGAGTCCTCATACTCTCAGATAGGCCCGAGTTAGGCGAAAGGCTACTCGCCAAATACCTATCTGCCCGCGGCCTCTCCGTCGAGATAATAGACCTATCCCAAATGCCCGCGGCCTCCGGCGACGTGGCCTTCATCCGCACCAAGAACCAATATGTGGGGGCCGTATACTCCTCGTTGTTCCATAAGTCCATAAATCCCGCCCACTCCATATACAACGCGCTCAACAGGCTCTACTGGTTGCCTAAATTCGGGCCTCCCTTTGTGGCCTTCTCCAACGAGGAGGCAGTGGAGAAAATAGACTTCAAGCCGCCTTGGCTTTTAGCGACGGCGTGGCGCCTAGGTCTCGACGGCGTGGTCACAAGCGTCGAGGGCGCCAAAAGCGTGGTGGAACACAGGAACTATATGAGGAATCCTCTGGCCAAGGCCAGTGTGGTCATGCCGAAGCCCAAAGACGTCAGGAAGGTCTTCGTAACGCCAGAAGTAGACGGGGCGGTCGGAGAGCTCGTGAGGTGGCTCGGCCTTAAATACGCCGAGGTGTCCCTAGGCATATACGACGATGGAATGTACGTAATAGACGTAGACCCCATACCGGATCTCGACGAGAATAGAGCGAAGTTGCTCGCAGAGGTCGCCCTAGACGAGACATGAAGGCTTGTATAATAGGGGCCTCTGGATTCACCGGCGGGGAGCTGTTGCGCATCTTGTTGCAACACAGCGGCGTCGAGGTGGTCTGCGCCACCTCGAGGAAGTTCAAGGGCGAATATGTCTATAGGATACATCCCAATTTGAGGGGCTTCACCAATTTGAAATTCGTAGAGCCCAGCGTCGATGTGGCGTTAAAGGCCGACGTGGTGTTCTTGGCGCTTCCCCACGGCGAGTCGGTCAAATGGGCGCCTCAGCTTTACGAGCACGGCCTCATGGTGGTGGACCTCAGCGCCGACTTCAGGCTCAAGGACCCCAAGGCGTATATGGAGTGGTACAAATGGCCCCAGCCCCACCCCTACCCCGACCTCTTGAATAAGGCCGTCTACGGCCTCCCCGAGCTACATAGGGACGAGTTGCCCGGAGCTAAGCTCATAGCGTCTCCTGGATGTACCGCAACGGCCTCCATAATGGCCCTAGCTCCCCTCGCCAAATACGGCATCATGGGCCCTCTGCCCCCTGTGGTCGACGTCAAGATGGGCTCCTCGGGCGCAGGCGCCGAGGGGTCCGTGCTCGATATGCATAGCCACCGCACTTACGTCGTAAGGCCCTACGAGCCGGTACATCATAGACATATAGCAGAGGTGGAGCAGGAGCTGTCGCGGCTGGCGGGGAGAGAGGTGAAAGTGGCCTATACCCCCCACGCGGTGGATGTAGTTAGGGGCATTTTGTCCACAGCACACGTGTTCACGGACAGAGATGTCGACGAGCCTGCTCTATGGAAGGCCTATAGGGCTACGTACGGCGACGCCAAATTCGTCAGGTTGGTAAAAGACAGGGCTGGACTGGCCCGCTACCCCAATATAAAGTACGTATTGGGCACCAACATAGTGGATGTGGGCTTCGAGGTGGACGCCAGGCTGAGGAGGGTGGTGGCGTTCGCGGCGTTGGACAATTTGGTGAGGGGGGCCGCGGGGCAGGCAGTGCAGGCGTTCAACATAGCGGCCGGCTTCCCCGAGGAGGAAGGCTTGAAGATGATACCGCCGAACCCCATATGATTGTGGTCAAAATAGGCGGCTCGGTCATATGTAAAGACCCGACTAACGCCGTGGCCGACCTCGCCAAATACGCGTCGGAGGCCGTGGCGATACACGGCGGCGGTTGTGCGGTCAACGAGCTCATGAAGGCCTTGGGGCTACAGCCCAAGTTCTTGACGCACCCCGGAGGCGTAGTGAGCAGATATACGGACGCCGAGACGCTTAAGGCGTTCGTAATGGCCATATCTTGGATAAATAAGTCCATTGTGGCAGCTCTGGCGGCGCGCGGAGTGGCCGCAATCGGCCTCACGGGGGCCGACGGAGGCGTCGTGAAGGCCAAGAGGAAGGAGAAAGTCATAGTTGTGGACGAGAGGGGGAGGCAGAGGGTAGTCGACGGCGGCTATAGCGGCAAGATCTCCGAGGTGGACGTAAAGGCCCTCCTCCCGCCTCCGCTCAAGGTGCTGGCCCCCATCGCCCTTTCGGACAGGGGAGAGCTCCTAAACGTAGATGGGGACCAGATAGCGTTTGAGGTGGCCTCTAGGCTCAAGGCGAGACTGGTCATATTGAGCGATGTGGACGGCTTGTTGATAGGAGGGAAGGTCGTAGAGAGGTTGAGGCCCGAGGAGGCCGAGGCCTTGGCCAAATCCGACGAAGTGAAGGGCGGCATGAAGAGGAAGTTGTTGGCGGCGGCGGAGGCCGCTAGAGCCGGCGTGGAGACTATAATTTACAACGGCCTCGTCCCCTCGCCCATAGAAAAGGCCCTGTCGGGCGCAGGGACGCATATAATACCTTAAAGGGGAGATAAATTTAAATATCTATTAAAAATTGTATCTATGGCTAAGGCTAAATACACTGTAGTATGTAAAGTATGCGGCGGCGAGATAGAACTGCCCGAAGACGTGATGGACGGAGAGATAACTTCGTGCCCCACTTGCGGCACCCGCTATATAGTGAGGCTGAAGGACGGAAAGATAGAACTAGAGGAGTTTAAAGGCGACGTCGAGGACTACGGCGAGTAGCCGAGGCTAACCGATAAATATTTTTTAATGATTTATCACGATGAATTTATCACGAAGGGCTCTAGCCGCCGTGTCGATAGGCGCCATAGCCGCAACGCTTTTGGGATATACGGCTGTCGAGCTCTCAAGGCCCCATTCTGCGTCCGGCGTGGGGGCCGTGGCGGTCTATTCCGAGGGCGGCCACTACTATGCGGTGGACGAGAAGGGCAACACGATCTGTAGGGACAGCGATACGGCCTGCATACAAGAGGCGATAGACTACTCTGTGGAGAAGCTCATAAAACAAGTGAGGATAAGGCCCGGCGTATATGAGGTGAACAAGACCGTGAGGATTCCAGCAGCTTTCCAGGATGATCTAAGCGGCGGCTTCGTCCTAGAGGGCGAGATGCAGAGCGTCATAACTAACGCCCCGGGGTTTACCGACAAGTTGTTAGAATATGCAAACCACTCGGTCCCCTACAAGAGGATAATTATCTCTAAGTTGAGGTTTCTGGCCTATTACGAGGGGCCTACGTCAGTGGTGCCGGTAGATCTATCCATGAAGGAGGACTCAACGGGGTCGGTCCTCTTCGCTGTCGACATAAAGTCGAGAAATGTAACCGCTACGCCTTCCTGCCTCTCGCTAGACGGAAACGAAGACATCTCGTTGATAGCAGTATTTGCGGAGAACGAGAAATGGGCGGGGAGCGCCGCCCCTTGTATAAGACACCTGATACCCTACGGCGCAGCCAGCGACTTCGGGGGGAGATGGCTAGGCGGCGGCGTGGTCAGCGCACAACAGTACAACTTTTTCGGCACCGTCTTCGGCCCGTTTCAAGACCTCTACCTGATGCCCGGCTACGGCGATCCGGCTGTGTTCAACCTACATGGCGCCTATTTCAACAGCGGCGCCCTCCACGTCATGCCGAACCCCAATATAGGCTCAACCAACGCCTTTCTGAACATGTCCGGCGTCTACTTCCCGGACGCGGCTCCCAATGCGATAATCAACGACGCCCAGACGCCGATCTCTATTTATATAAATATGGAGGGCAGTTATATAACTGCGAAACAACAGGGGTCCTATTTCTTCTCGCCGTTTATTGAGGGCTATTTGAGAGCCGAAAGCTCCTACATATCGGGCTTCCTATTAAACCCAGCACAGCCGCAGCTCTCGCCGAACCCGCCGGAGTCCGGAGTCGTTTATAGGAACCCATACCCCTTCGAGATACGCATCTTGTTGCCCGTATATGTCTCCACGCCGGGGACGCCCGGAGTCGTAAAGGCCGCAGTGGGGCCCGGCCCAACCCCGCAAGTGGTCGCCGTGAGACGCATCGGCGGAGATACAACTCAAGACGCCCCCGAGCTGGTAGAGCTGAAGGTCCCGCCCAGGTGGTACTACTCCTTCGAGGCCGTGGGGGTTAAGTTCGGCGCCGCGTCGGCGTTTGTAGATTAAATTTATAAAGAGGGACTTCAGGCACCCTATGCCCTCGGGGCGAGTAGAATAAACAGAGTGGTCCTGGCGTATTCTGGCGGCCTCGACACTACTGTCGCGATAAAATGGCTCTCCGAGAAATATAACGCCGAGGTCATCACGGTCACAGTCGACGTGGGGCAGGAGGAGGACTTCTCCGAGGTCGAGACGAGGGCCTATAAGGCCGGAGCCGCCAAGCACTACACCATAGATGCCAAGAGGGAGTTCGCCGAGGAGTACATCGGGAGGGCCGTCTTGATGAACGCCATGTATGAAGGCAAATACCCGCTGGGGACTGCGTTGGCTAGGCCGTTGATTGTGGCCAAGACCGTAGAGGTGGCGAGGCGCGAGGGGGCGGACGCCATAGCTCATGGCAGCACCAGTAAGGGCAACGACCAGGTGCGTTTCGACGTGACGGCGAAGGCTCTGGCGCCGGACTTAGCCGTGTTGGCTCCCGCCAGAGTGTGGAGCATGGGGAGAGAACAAGAGGTCGAATACGCCAGGAGGCACGGCATACCCATACCCGAAGCCCACAAGAAGTACAGCATAGATGAAAACCTCTGGACCCGCTCCATAGAGGGCGGGCCCGTCGACGACCAGAAGGCGGAGCCGCCCGAAGACGCCTTCAAGTGGACAGTATCGCCGGAGAGAGCGCCGGACCAGCCGGCCTATATAGAGCTCGAATTCAAGGCCGGACTTCCTATCGCCATAAACGGCGAGCGTATGGACATGTTGTCTATAATCAAAGCCCTCAATAACGCCGGCGGCCTCCACGGAGTCGGCAGGATAGACCACATAGAGAACAGACTCGTCGGCTTCAAGAGCAGAGAGGTGTACGAGGCGCCTGCGGCCGTGCTCCTATTCGAGGCACATAGGGATCTGGAAAAGCTCGTGTTGACCCCCAGAGAGCTCCGCTTTAAACACCACCTCTTAGACCCGACGTGGGCCGACCTCGTATATCAAGGCCTTTGGGTGGAGCCGCTTAGAGATGCCCTAGAGGCCTCCGCAAAGGAGATGGAAATGTGGGTCGATGGGTGGGTCAAATTGAAGCTCTACAAGGGCTCGGTCCAAGTGGTCGCCAGAGACTCGCCATACGGCGGGTACAGCAAGGAGATAGCAGACTATTCGGCCGGCTGGTACCCCACAGACGAAGAGGCCCGCGGCTTCATAGAGATGTGGTCTCTACACAGCTTAACTGTTATCGAAAAAAGAAAACAACAAACATATAAAAAATAACCTACATAAAATTTTAGTTTCAATATTATAAATAGAAGATTTTTATCTTTATTTTTCTCAATAGTTTCTATATATAGATCTATATCTCACTAGAAATAGGATAGAATTGTATATAAAGGGGAGCCATCTGGCGGACAATGGGGGATCGCAAGCTCTCTACGGTCGTCTGCCCCAACTGCAAAAGGCCTGTGAAGCCCAAGGAGTGCGGCAAGAAGGCGCTATCTAAAAGGTACGTCTTAGTCACCTACTGTTGTCCTCGTTGCGGCGCCGAGCTCCTCACCGAACACCTAGAAGTTACATAGTCTCCGCAGATAATATATAGATTGATCGACGTTTTATATAACTCACAGAATTTATCTCCATATCGGATCGACTGTGTGATCGTATTGTTGCTACACGGCTCTAGGGATCCGAGATATTTGGAGT
>JBEULO010000076.1:0-3874 GCA_041287225.1 Thermoproteus sp. | reverse complement strand
CGTCTTGACGAGGGACTTCGACGCCGTGAGGAAGGCCTTGGAGCTGAACTGCAACGCGCCCGTGCTCGTAGCCAGAGGGGGAAGAGTCTATAGGGTAGTAGGGGCCAAACTTTAAGTTGTGGGTAGGTCCACTAGTGGGCGGCGAGATCGCCTTAAGCGAGCTGGAGAAGAAGATACTCGCCCATATATACGCGTACGGCCCCGATACGCCCTGGCTTATGGCGCGGAGGCTGTTAGGAGCCGCGGGGTGGACCCCCGTCGTGCCGGAAGACCAAGTGGAAGCCGCCTGCAAGAGGCTGGAGGAACTGGGCTTGTTGGAGAGGTATAGGGGGAGCCTCAAGGGACTGGTCACCTCCTCCATAAAGCCCTGGCTTAAAGTAAAACAGAGAAACCCGGAGCGTAAAGGCCCCGGCATATACTACGATTTGACTAAGAGGGGGAGGAAAATAGCCGGCGATCTGTATAAACAGTACTTTAGGAGAGGACGAGGCTAAGGAGCGCCATCCTTAACGGCACGCCGTACGCCGCCTGCTTGAAGTACGCCGCATGTTTGGTGGAATCGACTGAGGGGTCCAGCTCGTCTACTCTCGGCAATGGGTGGAGGACTATAAGCCCCTCCTTGGCCCCCCTAAGGGACTCCGAAGTGAGTCTATAACTGCCCCTCACCCGTTCGTACTCGAGGGGATCTAGGAATCTCTCCTTCTGGATCCTCACCACATACAACACGTCGAGGTCCCCCAAGACCTCCTCCAGCCTCGAGTAGGCCCTGTAGCGCAGACCCCGCGACTGGACGTAGTCGAGAGTCTCCTGCCTGGGCCTTAAGAACTCGGGCGCTATCAGCGCAACTTCTACATCGTATAGGGCGAGGCCCTCCAGAAGGGAGTTGACCGTCCTCGCGTACTTCAAGTCGCCCATTATGCCGACCTTAAGCCCGTCTATCCTCCCCTTCTCCCTCCATATGGTGTATAGATCCAACATGGCCTGCGTGGGGTGGTTGAAGGAGCCGTCGCCGGCGTTTATCACCGGCGATTCTGCTATCTCGGCCGCAAGCCTCGCCGCGCCTTCCAGTTTATGCCTAACCACTATGGCGTCGGCATAGGCGTCGAGCATCCTTATGGTGTCGGAAAACGTCTCGCCCTTCTCGACGCTGGTCCCCTCAATGCCGGAAAAGCCGATGACGTCTCCGCCCAGCCTCTTCATGGCCGTCTCGAAGCTCAGCCTAGTCCTCGTGGAGGGCTCGAAGAAAGCCACCGCGAGGATCCTGCCCTTCAGCACGTCGAGTCCCGACTTGGCGAATCTCTCCATCTCCCTGGCCCTCTCGAACAGGACCTCTAGATCGCCGCGCGAGAAGTCCCTTATGGATATCACGTCTCGGCCGCGCCAGGACACGTACGTAATAGTTAATTAATTAAATGTTACATATCGGCGATGTATCCAGTCGTGGCGGCACTAGACGTGGAGATGGGAAGGGCGCTGGAGGCGGCAAGGGCTCTGAGGGACGAAATCGCCGGGTTTAAAGTGGGTTGGGACCTAGTCCTTGAGGCCGGCCTCGACGCCGTGAGGGCCGTGTCTAGATACGGGCCGGTCGTAGTCGACTTGAAGCTGGCCGATGTGCCCCATATAGTCGTCCGCGTGTTGGAGAAAATAGTCGCGGCCGGGGCTTGTTGCGCCATAGCCCACGGCTTCTTGTTGCCGAGCTTGCCGGCGGACCCGCGGCTGTACGTCTTGGTGAAGATGACCGCAGGGAGCCTATACGACGGCCTGTGGCGCCAGCTGTTGGACAGAGTCGCCGGCTTTAGGGGGGTGGTGGCGCCGGGCAACCAGCCTGAAACGGTCTCCGAGGCCAGAAGAGCCCTGGGCTGTTCAGCCAGAATCGTATCGCCGGGCATTGGGGCCCAAGGGGGGAGGCCCGGCGACGCCATAAGGGCCGGGGCCGACTTCGAGATAGTGGGGAGGTACCTCATAGAGGACCCGACTCGTATAGCCGAGTGGAGAGGCGTGAGGCCGTATTGCGGAAATACGCTTTAATAGAGCTGAGATGTATTCGACATGTCGACCACACAGCTGATCGTCAGCAAGATCGAAAACGGCACCGTCATCGACCACATCCCGGCGGGCAGGGCTCTGGCGGTCCTCAGGATTTTGGGGATAACAGGGAGGGAGGGGCTGAGAGTCGCCTTGGTCATGAACGTGGAGTCCCGCAAGCTGGGCCGGAAAGACATCGTGAAAATAGAGGGGCGGGAGTTGACGCCCGAGGAGGTCGACGTGATCTCGGCAGTAGCTCCGACGGCTACGATCAACATAATAAAGAACTACCAAGTGGTGAGGAAGTACAGAGTGAAGCCCCCTGAGGTCATCAGAGGCAGGTTTAAATGTCGAAACCCCAATTGTATAACGAACCAACATAGAGAACACGTGGTGACTTCTTTCGTCTTGGTCAAGAGGGAGCCGCCAGTCTTCGCCTGTCAGTACTGCGGCAGGTACCACACGTTGGAGGAGCTAGTTTAAAATGGAGGCCCGTCTGTAGGGGATATGTGGGAGGAATTCGTCAAGAGGGAGGTCTTGAGATTCGGCGAATTTCAACTGTCCAGCGGAGGCCGTAGCCCCTACTATGTCGACATGAGGCAAGTGCTGGCCCACCCCGACTTGTTGCGGTGGGTCATCTTGAAATATGGAGGCCTCCTCAGAGATATAGATTTCGACGTGATCGTGGGGGTCGCCACGGGCGGCATACCCTACGCCTCAATTCTAGGCTTCAATATGTTCAAGCCCATAGCGTACGTCAGAGAGAGCAAGAAGTGGTACGGCGCACGTAGGGAGATAGAAGGCGCCGTCTGGCAGGGAGCCCGCGCGGTGGTGATAGACGACGTGATAACTACGGGCGAGTCGATACTACAGGCTGTAAACAAGTTAAAAGAAGCCGGGGCGAAGGTACAAGCCGCCGTAGTGTTCCTCGACAGACAGCAGTGCGGCGTCCAGAGGGTCGAGAAGGAGGCGGGCGTTCCGGTCAGGGCGGCCTACAGGATACTAGAAGTGCTGGAAGAGGTAAAGAGCCTGATAGGGCCTGTTAAGTATAAAGAGACTGTGGAGTACGTCAAAAGCCACACGTGTTGATCGCCTCTCTGTTGGAGAGGATATCGCCGGAGATCACCAGACGTATAGGCAAGTTGCTCTTCTCGGCCCCCCTCCCCAGCTGCAAGCCCGCCGCCAAATGGCGTATAGGGCAGGCCGAAACCTACGGCCCCGTCGGCGTCGCGGCGGGTCTGGACAAGGAGGGCCTCTACACGAGGGCCCTCTCGGCCTTCTGCCCCGGCTTCATTGTGGTTGGATCAACTACGGCGAGGCCCAGGCGGGGCAACAAGCCCCCTCTAGCCGCTAGGCTCTCCCCCCGCTCTCTAGTGAACGCCATGGGGCTCCCCGGCCCCGGACTGCCCGTAGTCCTCGCCAGGATATCTAAGGTGGAGTATCCCCTATTCGTCAGCATCGCCGGATTCACGGCGGAAGAGCTGGCGGCGCAGATACGATATGTGGAGAGGTACGGCGAGAATGTAGTGGCCATAGAGGTGAACCTCTCCAGCCCCACCTACAAGGGGGCCTGGGACAGAGCGGCGCCGTTCCTGGCCTCGGCGAAAAAACCGCTATTTATCAAAGCCGGCCCTACCTCGGACCTGAGGGCCTACTTCGAGCTGGCAAGAAGAGGCGGCTACGGCCTCGTCTTGACCAACACCCTGCCGGTAGGGGACAGACGTATAGGGGTGGGCCGCGGCGGCATCAGCGGCTTGTGGCTATACCCCATAATGATGAGGATGTTAGAGAAGGCGAGGGCATATCTAGGCCGGGACGTCCCCCTGATTGCAGTAGGCGGCATCATGAG
>JBEULO010000075.1:0-3887 GCA_041287225.1 Thermoproteus sp. | reverse complement strand
ATGTAGCTTATATCCGCATTTCGAGCAGGTGAGCACCAACTCGATCTTCTTGTTGACTTTGGCGAACCTCTTCTGTTTGGGCTTCGGCGAAGAGCCGTAGCCCTTCAGCTTCCTGTTGTATCTCCTCTGCCCTTCGGCCAGCTCTCTCCTCTTGCCCTGATGGTATATAGAGACGGTGTGCTCAGTATAGGCGTTGCACCTAGGGCAGTACGTATTCACTTTTTTCGGAAAACGCATGACGCGCCATATATTCAATCCTTAAAAACATTACCACAGAGGCGGAGCTCCACATGGCTCGTATTTATGCGCGGAGTCCCGCCGTATGGATTCGGCGTGCCGTCGACGACAGCGCTTATAGGCGTGCCGTCCAGCCCCCTCGATATGCCCCTCATTAGGACTACCCCCCGCGGGACTTCGGGGTCGGCCACCAGCTTTACTCTAACCGAGGCGTCCCCGGCCTCTATACAAGCCACGTCTGCCTTCGCATCGGCCGGGTTCACGAAGGCGATGGGCTCCGGCGTGCCGTATTCGTCGAAAAACTGCGTGTTGGTGTGGAGCGGCTCGGAGGTGAAGGTGAGGACGTATCCGCCTCCACGCCGCTCGTATTTTGGGAACGGGCTGGCGCCGATTCTCTCCGCGGCGAGGCTGTAGAGCTCGATTCTGCCAGTCGGGGTGTTGAACTTTAGGGGGTCTCCTCTACGTAGAGGGAGGACTCCGGCCGCCTTCAATTTGGCGAGCTCCACGCCGGCTGGCCTCAAGGCCGCATCTACCGCGTCCCAAGGCCCTTCGCGTAACAGCGGGTGTCCCCCCAAGCCGAGCCTTTTGCCGAGCTCCTCCACGACCCAATACTCCGGCCTCGCCTCGCCCATGGGCTGTACGACGGCCTTGTTGTAGACCAGCAAGTTGTGCCAATAGCTATAGACCACGTCGTCTTTCTCCAAATAGGTGGGCGCCGGGAGGACCAGATCGGCGCATTCCGCAGTCTCGTTGAGGACTATGTCGTGTACGGCCAAGAACAGATCGCCCCGCCGGGCCACCTCGCAGATCTTATGTCCCTGCGGTAGGGTCATCACGGGGTTTGCGTTCCAGACGTATAGGAGTTCGAACTGGCCTATAGAGGAGCCGACGAGCCCCATGGGGACGACCCTGGAGGGCTTGCTCATATGTAGCCCTCTGAGGTAGTCGAAATCTATCCCCCAAGCGCCCGAATTGGAGTAGAAAAAGCCCAGGGGGTCGCCCAAAAGGGCGTGTATCAACGAGATGGCCCTCACGGCGTCGCCCCCATTTAAGGTCCGCCCCAACGAGAAGCCGATTACGGACTTGGCGCCCGACGCGTAGAGGTCGACCAGCTCGTCGAACTTCCTCCTATCTATCCCCGTCTCCCTCTCCACGAAGTCGGAGTCGAATCGCCTCACATAGTCGGCGAACCTATCGAAGCCGTATGTATACCTCTCTATAAAGTGCTTGTCGTAGACGCCCCTGGATACGATCTCTCTGGCTATTCCGAGAGCCAACACGACGTCGGTGCCGGGCCTTATCAGGACGGAGAGGTCTGCGGCCTTGACGGTCTCTGTAGGCGCCACGTCTATAGCGGCGGTTTTGGCCTTGGCCCTCTTCACAGAGACCCAGCCGTGTATGAAACTCACGGCGGCGTTTAGACCCCAGAAGACCACAGCCCTCGCCGAGGCCAGCTCCTCCGGCAACATGCCCCAGGAGCGGCCCCAATGTAGCTTCAACGCGGCGTGGCCCTCGGCGCTACAGATGGAATAGTCCGTCGACGCGGCGCCTAGGGCGTTGAAGAGCCTAGCCGGGTAATACCAAGTCAACAAGCCCTGATTGCCGTCATATTCGATATGTAGGACCCTCGCGGGGTCCGCAGATCTGAGCCTGTCCGCGAGCTCCGCCAAAGCTCTGCCCCAATCCACCTCGATAAATCCGCCCTCCTTCTTGAGGAGAGGCCTCTTGAGCCTCCTCTTGGAATATAGCCTCCTCACGTCGGCCCTACCTCTAGGACATGTAAAGCCCAGAACGGGAAACCACCTGACCGGCCTCAAGTCGACAAGCCTCGGCCCCTCGATGACCGGCTCGAAGAGGCAAGTGTCGTAGCAGTCCCTCGTACAAGCTACGACCATGGGGGATACGATAAGCAATTAAATATGTTGGAACTCGTCGTAATGGCTAGGCTCCTCCAATACGAAGAGGCGGTAAGGCTCCTCGCCTCTAGGTCCGGGCTCCCCCACCTCCTGAAGGTCCCCATCTACGTCATATCTTCGAGCTCTAGGTCGAAGGCATATGCGAGGATTTGGGGCATGCCCAAGCCCCTACAAGAGGCGCTGGGCGTAGGGCCCCTCTACGTGGTCGAGCTGTTGGAGCCGTATTGGCGTCTCGACTGTATGGAAAAGGCCAAGGTCCTCGCACACGAGCTCGCCCACATACCGCGCACGGCCAGCGGCGCCCTCAGGCCCCACAACTCGGCCTTCCGTAGGGACTACAAGGCCATAGCCAAGGGGGCCGAAGAGGCGTGTCGAGTCATTAGGGAGGCTGACCGAAGGGGAATGCCCTCTCCTTGAGTATCCTCGCAGCTACGTATATCCCGCCTGCAAGCAACAGAACCGCTGCGGCGGCCACCGACGGGCCGTAGCCTGTGAGCCTCAACGCGCTCGCCGCAATGGGGATCAGAGGCAAGTAGTTGGGCCATTTGGGCACTTGCCTCAAGAAGACCGAGGGGAGGAACCAAGGCACGCATAGGCTGAACATGATCACCGCTATGCCCATGTAGAGGAAGTGGGCCGCGGGTAGCCCTAGAAGGCCCAGAGGCGCTAGAAGCGGCAGGGTCCTCCCCACGGCTGTGCCCCAGGCGTAGGGCTCTCTGGCCAAATAGAGCCCCCTCACTAGGGCCAGAAACGCGGCGAAGATGAGGGAGATGGATATAGGCGCCGGTAGGGGCGAGAACAAAAAGGCCAGATAGGCGGCGGCGAATACGGCGGATTGGGCCAAAGTTACGTTCAGTCTCCTCTTAGCGGAATCCACCCGCAAGATGAGGCTCATCGCAGACGCCGCGGGGAAAGAGGCCGCGACCTGCCAGGGCGACTTGGCGAAGACCAGAGCCGCAAGCCCCGCCACGACTAACGCGTTGGGCGGGGCGTTCCTCCCGGCGAATCCGGGAGTATATAGGGCTATATACAACATCGCGAAGGGGGCCCAGACCAGCGGCAGGCCCGCGTAGTCGCCCGCGAGGCCCAAGAGGAAGAGGGCGAGGAGGACGTAGCTCAGAGGCCTTTTGGGCATCGTGTTGGTAAATGCTGGATGTTGTAGATACATCACGGAGAAGTAGAAGGAGAGGAGCCCCCACGTCATCAAGTCGGCATGTAGGCGTATTGAGAAACGAGGCGCAAGAAGGCCGGCCGTGAAGAATAGAAACGACAGGACCAACGAGGCCTGGGAAACCCGTATTAAGTCCAGATTTGCGTAGAAATACCCCCTAGGGGGCCCCCTCCCGATTCGGTACCACATGTCCCAACTCGGCGCGTCTGCTTTAAAGAATATACGGCTTGAGCTTTTTAAGCGGCGCGGACATCTCGTCATGTACTACATAGCCGACGAGAAGTTGAGGGCGGCCGTGGAGAAATTCGGCGTGGAGAGGACCATGGCTTGTAGGACCCTATTCCAGCTGGTAAAGCTCTATAAGACCGGCCTGGTGACGGAGGCCGTGGGGAAGAGGGCAGAGGCCATGATGGCCGACATGTGCCCAAAAGAACTGATCGACGTAATAGCCCAGACTACCGACTAGAGCTCCTCTCCAGGAGCTTGTAGATCACGTACTTCATGACCTCGTTGGTGCCTTCGCCTATCTCCAAGATTTTTGAGTCCCTATAGAACATCTCGGC
>JBEULO010000074.1:0-3928 GCA_041287225.1 Thermoproteus sp. | reverse complement strand
CACGAGATCCCGCAGAGGTATATATACCTAGCCCTCGCCGTATTGTTCGTCGTAGTTGCGGCGCTGGAGTTAATTAGGGCCTTCGCCTAAAGCGGCTTGACGGGCGTAACTGCGCCGCAGGCGGTACAACGGAGCACGTAGACTCTCCCCTCCCTCTGGAGCAATGTATCTATCGAGCCACAGACAGGGCAGATCACATAGTACTTCAAATACCGCTCGTATACCGCCTCGACGACCTTGGGGCTCCTCTCTCCGCTTAACACCAAGGACTCCCCCTCTATCATGCCGGGGGTGGCCAGCTCCTTCTGGAAGAACTTGGCGATATGGCTGGGATCTCTATTCAGCCTCTTGGAGATCTGGCCCAAATTCGCCACGACAGTCCTACGCGGGAGCGTCTGTACCTCTAATTTCGGTATTTCGGCCCGCCTTTGGGCTTTCGGCGTGACTATTTTATAGGCCCTCTCGAGGAGGTCCTATACTCTTTTTCTGTAGACACAAAGGCGTGTCTATCGTCTTTAAAAAAGTTTTATACTCTTTCAATTACTACGGCGGCTCCCTGCCCGCCGCCCACACAGAGCGTAGCGACCCCTCTGTCCTTGCCCTCTATTTGTAGCTGTCTCGCCAAAGTCCCTATTATCCTGGCGCCAGTGGCGCCCAACGGGTGGCCTATGGCAATGGCGCCTCCCCGCTTGTTTACTCTATCCTCTTCGATCCCGAGCTCCTTGATGGCGTAGAGCGTAACTACTGCGAACGCCTCGTTTATCTCCCACAAGTCGATATCTCTGACCTTGAGGCCCGCCCTCTCTAGGGCCTTCTTGGAGGCGGGCACGGGCCCCTTGCCCATTACGGCGGGCGGCACTCCGGCGAAGCCGTAGCTGACAAATCTGGCCATAGGCTGCAAGCCGTACTTCTTGACGGCCCTCTCGGACATCAACAACAGATACGCCGCCCCCGTATTTAAAGGCGACGAATTGCCGGCTGTAATGACGCCGTCGGCCTTAAAGGCGGGCGGCAGAGCGGCGAGCTTCTCAAGGCTTGTGTCGGGCCTGATCGAGAGGTCCCTATCGACGACCGTCTTCTTGCCCTCTTGTTCTACCTCCACAGGTATTATCTCGCCTTTGAAGTATCCGTCCTGCAACGCCTTGTAGGCGAGCTGGTGGCTCCTCAAGCTCCAACGGTCCATCTCCTCGCGGGTTATCTTCGACTCCTCGGCCAGCCTCTCGGCGGTGAGGCCCATTACATAGCCCACATTTAGCTCGTAGAACGCGTACTCATCCGTGAAGAACTTGGGGTTTAGGATCACATGGGGGTTGTCGTACATGGGCACTTTCGACATGTGCTCCACGCCTCCTGCTATAACCACATCAGCCATCCCGGTAGCTATCTCGTTGGCGCCCATGACGACCGATGTGATGGAGGAGGCGCACTGCCTGTCCACAGCGGCCGCCGGTATTGTGACCGGCAACTTAGCGGCGAACACTACATGTCTCCCCCCGTAGAGGAAGCCCTCGCCGGTCTGTAGGGCCATGCCCGTAATCAAGTCGTCTATGTCCTCCGGCTTTATTCCGTTCCTCTCTATGAGGTCCTTCACGACGATGGCGGCGACCTCCTCGGGCCTCATGCCGTAATAAATGTCCCTCTGGGGCTCCTTTCTGGTCAGCCTGCTGAAGGGGACGCGCCTAAAGTCTACTATATAGACGTTCCTGAGGCTCATTTCCCCTTATATTGAGGCTTCCTCTTCTGTAGGAACGCGCTTACGCCTTCGTATAGGTCCTCGGTGGAGAACACCACGCCGAAGTGGGCGGCCTCTAGGTCTAAGGCGGCCCACAACGGGGCCTCGTAGCCGTAGTTTATGGCGTATTTGGCCATGGCGAGCGCTATCGGCGGCTTTTCGGCCAGCTTCAACGCAAACGCCCTGGCCTCTTGTTCCAACCTCTCGGGCGGGACCACCTTGTTGACGAGTCCTATCCTCTCGGCATCTCTAGCGGATATGTTGTCGCCAGTGAATATAAGCTCTTTGGCTTTTGCCAGCCCGACGAGCCTGGTCAGCCTCTGCGTGCCTCCGCCGCCGGGGAATAGGCCCAGATTCACCTCCGGCTGACCCAATACGGCGGTCTCCGAGGCTATCCTTATGTCGCAGGCGAGCGCCAGCTCCAGCCCACCGCCTAGTGTGTATCCGTTAAGCGCACATATGACGGGCCTGTCCAGCTTCTCTATCTTCTCTGTCAGCTCGTGGAGGCCTCTGGAGAGCTTGTAGGCCAACAGAGGCGTAGTGCCCATAAAGCCGGTCACGTCGGCGCCGGCTGAGAAGGCCCTCCCCACGCCGGTGATTACGACGACGCGGGCCTTCTCGAAGTCCATCTTCGCTATTTCGTCTAAAGTCGCCGATAGCTCCTCCACCATCTTCTGGTTTATGGCGTTCAGCCTCTCCGGCCTGTTCAATATTATCCAGACCACCGGCGCCTCGTAGCGCACAATTATGGTCTCCAGCCTTTTCTCCTCGGCCTTCACATATGTGTAGAACCCCTCGCCCGTCTTCCTCCCCAACTTGCCCGACTGGACCATTTGGACCAGCAAGGGATCCGGCGCGAATTCCTCAAAGCCCGTCTTGGACCTCCAAGCCTCGAGCGCCTTGACCACTGCATCTATCCCGAACTCATCGGCGAGCTCCAACGGGCCCTTCGGCCAGTTTAGGCCGAGCCTTACAGCCTTATCTACGTCCTCCCTGGTGGCTATGCCCTCTCTGAGGAGATAAGCCGCCTCGTTTATGGCCGGAGCTAGAAGCGCCACGACGTCCAGCTTCTCGCCTGGCTCTTTCGGTATGTCGGGCCATTGGAACTTGCCGGGCGCCGGGTACTTGTAGAACCCCTCGCCCGTCTTGACCCCATATTTCTTCTGTTGGCACTTCTCGGTTATTAGGGGACAGATATGGGTCTTAAAGCCGCGTCTGACCATAGCGTCCCCTATGAAGCAAGCTACGTCTATCCCCGTGTAGTCCATAAGGAGGAAGGCGCCCATGGGCAGGCCCACGCGGTACCTCAACGCCGAGTCTACAGCTATTATGTCGGCCTCGCCCCTCGCCACAGTCCAACAGGCCGCGTCGTTGACTCTGGCGAGGATCCTGTTGACTATAAAGCCGGGCACGTCCTTATTGACGACGACTGTCTGTTTGCCCAACTGCGCGGCGTATTCCGCCACCTTCTTTACGGTCTCGTCGCTGGTGTATCTGCCCTTTATTATCTCCACTAGGGGCATTAGAGGCGGCGGGTTGAAGAAATGCATGCCGACCACTAACGGCCTCCTCTCGGGCCTCACGGCTTCCGATATCTCTGTTATGGGGAGGCTTGAGGTGTTTGTGGCCAATATGGCGTTGGGGGGCGCGCATCGGTCGGCCTCGGCGAAGACCTTCTTCTTGGTCTCTATATCTTCAATTACGGCCTCGACCATGATCTCGACCCCTTCTACCGCCTTACATACGTCGTTGACTATAGGCCTTATCCTGGACAGTACGGCCTTGGGGTCCTCCTTTATTTGTCCCTTCTCGGCGAACTTGTTGAGAGACCACTCTATGTTCTGGAGGGCCCTTTTGAGGAAGTCCTCGGCCACGTCGACAAGCGCCACCTCATATCCGGCTATGGCGAAGAGCTCCGCTATGCCGTGGCCCATAGTCCCCGCGCCTATTACTGCTACCTTTTTAGCCATAGCCGTTAAGAATGGCGTACTTATAAAGAAGCACTACGTTTATTGCCTAAATAGAGTTATATACTATTTGATCTTCCTTTCCATTAACGACTCTACGAACTCCGGCCTGCTCTCCTCCAAAACCGCCGCCAGTAGCCTCGCCGCGTTCACGGCGTCCTCCAGCCTCAAGACCTCTACAGGCGAGTGGACGTAACGAGTAGGCACACTGATGGTCGTAGCCGGTATC
>JBEULO010000073.1:0-3969 GCA_041287225.1 Thermoproteus sp. | reverse complement strand
CCTATAAAGGACAGTATCCCCTCCCCAGAGGAGATCCTCTTGTTTATTATTTCGACCAGCTCCTTGAAGTCGCCCGTCCACATGGGGCGTAACCACAGACAAGTTTTTATTATGTTGTCCCCCTAAAGGCCATGGCGGTGGGGGATCTAATCGCCCTGGGCATGGGCCTGTTCCTGTTGGGGATATTCCTCATGTTCCTCGCCTTCCTGCTGGAGGCCCGCAGGTCCGCAGAGGAGAAGAGCGGCGAGAGGCAAGAGGCCGAGGCCGGCGGGGTCATCATAGTGGGGCCCGTCCCCATAGTCTTCGGCACCAACCAACGTATAGCCAAAATAGTGCTGGTATTGGCGATTGTCCTCACCGTTCTAGTGCTGGTCTTGTTTTTGCTCCCGTACTACTGGCCATAGGAACAACAGAAGCGAGATTACGAAAAGTGCCGCGAGTATGACGGCAGACGCCAAGACCGCCGC
Source organism: Thermoproteus sp. (assembly GCA_041287225.1). Lineage (GTDB taxonomy): Archaea > Thermoproteota > Thermoprotei > Thermoproteales > Thermoproteaceae > Thermoproteus. The sequence continues at coordinate 3,502 of JBEULO010000073.1, read as the reverse complement.
CCCGACCGTCTGGGGCTGGCCAGCCCCGAAACAAATAGGCACGAAGAATATCAATATGCAACCGGCCGTCGTCGCCTGGGGGGCGCTCGATACTTGTAGCAACGGCGCTACGGCCATCACGAAGAACCCCACCAGCGCTATCAACAGCCCCAACACGAAGAGGCGATTCACGTCTCCACCTCAATTGGAAATTTTAGTCTTTCTCGCGTCGCCGCCTAGGGCCTCGTAGCGGGGAAAGAAGAGCCTACGGCCCTCCAGCTCTATTACCGATATGGGGATGCCGTAGACCTCCGACAGCACCTCTCCGTCCACTTCGTCCGGCCTCATCTGGATCGCCCTCCCGCGCCTCAAAAGAATCACGTTGTCGGCTATATTTATTAGATCCAAGTCGTGAGACGCGGCTATAAACACCTTGACCCTCTTCAACTTCTGTAGGACCCCCATTATCAGGGCCTTGTGCGCCGGGTCCAAATTGGCGGTGGGCTCGTCCAGCAACACGACCCTCCCCTCGGCCAGGGCCTTGGCCAGTAGCACCAGGCGCTTCTGGCCCGCGCTGAGCTTCGAGAAGATCCTGCCCTCGAAGCCCTCGAGGCCCACCGCCTTGAGCCACGCCAGATATCTCTCCGGGTGCCTGCCGCCGCCGGCCAACAAAACGTCGAGGACCGACATGTCAACGTCGGCGAATTCGACGGGCATGTAGCCTATATCGCCGTCGAGCTCGATCCTGCCCCCCTCGGGCTTGTATATGCCCGCTATGGCCCTCAACGTCGTTGTCTTGCCGGACCCGTTGGGACCCAGTATTAAGTTCAGACCCTCCGCCACGTCGAACGTGACGTCTATGAGTATTAGAGCTCCGCCGAGCCTAACTCTGAGGCCTTCTACCCGCATAGAGCACAGAAATCACGACGGGCACTGCGAATATTGACGTCACGGCGGTCACGGGGACCGTGAAGCCCAGGAGGCCCCGCGCCAACGCGTCTGAAGCCAAGAGCACAGGCGCGCCTAGCGCCGCGCTGGCCGGCACCACGGCAGTGGCCGAGCCGTTCCTCAAGGCCATTCTGGCCAGATGCGGCACCATGAGGCCCACGAAGCCCACCACGCCCACTTGCGACACCACCAGCGCCGTTGCTAACGACACCGCCGATATCCAGCCCAGCCTGTACCTGTTGGGCCTTATCCTCCTCACGTGGGCCAGCTCGTCGCTTATGGCCACTAGATCTATCCTGCGGGCCTCTCTGATCGCTACGAGTGTCAACGCGGCCGCCGCGGCCGAGAGGATGGCATCAATGCGGTAGCTCACGTAGTCTATATACCCGAAGAGCCAAAAGGCCAGAGGCGGTATTTGCGGCACCTTCGAGGAGAGGTAGGAGAGGGCTATAGTGGTCGCCGCGGAGAAGAAATAAGATACGGCGACGCCGCCTATGATCGTGGCGTATACGTCGCCTCTCCCCACGGCCAGCGTTATGAGGCTCGCCGCAACTGCTAGAGAGAAGGCGAGCGGTATTTGGTACAACAACAGGTAGCCGGGCCCGGTGAGGGCCAGGGCGTACGCTAAAAGCGCCCCGAAGGCGGCGCCGGAGGCCGTGCCGGCTATATACGGGTCGAGGAGCGGGTTCCTATAGAGCATCTGCATCACGGCGCCGGACACCGCCAAAATCGACCCTATAAGCGCCGCCGCTATTGCGGCGGGAAGCCTTATGTGGTAGAGTATGACCCCGTAGGGGCCTCCGGCGAGGAATTTGTCTGGAGGTATGAAGACCGCGCCTGTTGTGAGGAAGAGCAAAAAGAGTGGGGGTATGCTGGCCAGAGATGCCGCCACGAGCGTCCTGGTCCTCACCCCCCAAGCCTCGGCGAGAACTGGCTCAAAAACCACTTTGTGTCTACACATTGCGGCGCCTTTCCGGCAATTATGTAGTGGAAAATGGCGGCGCCGTATACCGACAACAAGGAGGGCTGGTCCACTGCGTCTTCGGCCAGGCCCGTCAGCACGTAGACCCTGCCGTTCCTATAGGCCGCCACGTTCGATATGCCGGGTATTTGGCTCAAGGCCTTCAGGGCGTAGGTGCAGTTGTAGCCCATGCTCCCCAACACGATCACCTCCGGATTCGCCGCGATTAGGAGAGACGGCTCGAAGGGGCCCCATCCGCCTTTGCCTATAGCGTTAATCCCGCCCCCCGCCGTTATTTCGGCCGATATGAAGGTGTTGTTGCCCGCCGCGTAGAAGGAGCCGTCGGGGTTTATCCAGGCTATTTGGGCCACCGTGACGTTAGTTGCGCCTCTGTACTTCTCCAGCTGTGATTCCATCCACCGCACTACGGACGCGGCCGCCTGCTCCCTATTGAATATCGCCCCGAGCGCATATACGTCGTTCTCTATATTCCTATAGGACGCGGCGCGCGTGCCGTTGAGGAAATAAACCGTCACGCCCAGCCTGGGCAGATAGTTGGCCCACAAGGCCTCGAAGCCGGCGTCGGCCAGGACTATGTCGGGATGTAGTAGGACTATGGCGTCGCCGTTGAACCCCGTAGGGCTCATGGCGTTGATTTTTATCACCTCGACGTTTGCGGGGAGGCAACGAGTGGAGTTCAGCTCCTCCAGTAGTTGATAGCTGAATTGGTCGAGCCCCACTATCCTATTACATAGCCCCAACGCCACGAGTATTTGCGTAATGCTGGGGGCCAGAGAGACCACTGTGGCGGGCTCTGAAGCTATCTCGACGGTCCTGTTGAGGGCGTCCTTGACCGTTATGGGGTAGTACTGCCTCGTCGTGGTGACGGTAGTCGTGTAGGTCGTAGTGGAGGCGCTTGTCGTGGTGTATGTAACGGTGGTTGTAGTCGTATATACGGCGGCGCTAGTCGTGGTGTAAGTGGTGGTCGAGGTGACGACTTGGGGGGTCTTTGCGAAGTAGCCTATGGAGCCCGCGATTATCGCTACGACGACCACTACGACTATCCAAACTTTTGTATTCATAGGAGGGACTATTGTCCCATATTTAAGTATTGTTTTCGCGGGAACACCACGACGGCTCTACTGGCCCTCCCGCCGGCCGTATGCGTCTTCGCCTCTACATATCTGCTGGCCCTCTCCACAGCCTCTCGAACCTCCTCGTCGGAGGGCCTACGCCACTGGACGCCCGGGACGGGGACCAGCGGATCTATGACCAAGACGGCTCTGCCGGCCATCTCGCCTATAATTCTCGCCAGTTCTTCCACCTCTCGGACTCCGTTGAGGCCCGGTATGAGCACGGTCTCGAAGCTCACCTTGATCCCAGCCCCTAATAGGCGCTTGACGTTCTGGAGGACAGGCGCCAAGGGCTTGCCGGTGTACTTCAAATGTTTAACCGGGTCGGGGGTCTTCAGCCCGACTACCACCTCACAGGCGGCGCACGACCTCAAGGCCTCGAGGAGGTCCCCGCCTATGTGGTATCCGTTCGTCAACAGCCTGACCCTTATCGAACTCGACGAGAGGAACTCCACTATTTTGGGGAGCGACGCGTCCAACG
>JBEULO010000072.1:0-4017 GCA_041287225.1 Thermoproteus sp. | reverse complement strand
GGCCCTTTTGACCTGGCTCGGGCACCCCCGCTATTCTCTACATTTTATGGGTTTTTTAGTCTTTTTGGCGGTCCCTAGAGGCTAGGGCGGTGGGGGCCCGCGGAGGTTGCCTCGGCTGTGGGCGAGATGTAATGGATGCGGCAATTAAGAGGTTGCCGGGACCTTGTAATGCCTTCGCTAGACGTAGAGGCGGAGGGGTTTAGGCGGTAGCCCCCGGGCCTTACAGGCCGTATCTACGCCCCGTGTGACGCCAAGAGCCTTCAGGGGTTGTGGGTGCCGATTTGGCGTTTATAGACGGCCTTTACCTTATTCTCTTCAAATATAGCTATGGTGACCACAAATCTGTCCACATCGTTAACGCACTCGTAGGAGGCCACGATCAACACGTCGCCGACCTCTCCGAGCCTCGCCGCGGCGCCGTTGAGCTCGACGACGCCGTCGGGCCCCTCTATCACGTAGGTGCTGAACCTGGCGCCGTTGGTCACGTTGTACACCTCTACCCTCTCGAAGGGGTAGAAGCCGGCGGCCGAGATTATATCCCTCCCGAGGGTCAACGAGCCCTCGTAGTGTAGGTTCTTGCCGGTCACCCTCAGGCCGTGGGCCTTGGCCCTTAACAACACCGGCATGGCGGCCCCACTATTCCCACTATTAAAAGCCTCGCCGCAGGCTACCCCTCGAACTTCAACACGTCGGCGTAGTTCGCCAAGTCCAGCAGGCCGTGTCCGCTGAAGCTTATCAGTATTACTTTCTTCTCGCCGGTCCTCTTGGCCTCGTCGGCCACTTCTTTGACCGCCGGCAGGACGTGTGCGGTCTCGGGCGCCGGCACGTAGCCCTCCAACTGCGCGAAGAGCTGGGCCATCTTGAAGACGGCCTCCTGGTCGTAGTCCCTCCCCTCGACCCAGCCTCTGTACATCAAATAGGAGAGGGTCGGCGCCACGCCGTGGTATCTGAGGCCTCCGGCGTATATGGGCGGGGGCACGAAGTCGGCGCCTATTGTGTACATCTTGAGTTGCGGCAACAACCGGCCGGAGTCGGGGTCGTCGTACTTGTAGACGCCCTTGGTGACCTTGGGCACCTCCAGCGCCCCCACCGCTATGTACCTCCTCCTCACCTTCCCCGATCTCAACTCCTCGCCTATGAAGGGGTAGAAGGCGCCGCCCCAGTTGGAGCCCCCTCCCACCACGCCTATAAATACGTCGGGCTCCTCGCCTATGAGCTCCAACTGCCTCTTGGCCTCCAAGCCCGCCACGGTTTTGAACAAAATGTCGGCGTTTATTACGCTCCCCACTACGTACTTCCCGCCGTGTTTGAGCGCATATTCGGCGGCCTCCGTTATGGCAACGCCCAGAGAGCCCGGGTGGTCGGGCCTCTCGGCCAGTAGCCTCCTGCCGTACTCTGTGAGGTCGCTGGGGCTCGGGTGGACCTCGGCTCCGTACATCTGCATGAGGAACCTCCTGAGGGGCTTGGCGTAATAGGAGGCCCTCACCATAAACACGTGGGCCTTCGTCTTGAAGAGGGCGGCGGCTAGGGCTACCGCCGAGCCCCACTGGCCGGCCCCCGTCTCAGTGGTGACGAAATTGGCGCCGTCCTTAAGGGCGTAGTGGACCCAAGCCAGCGCCGAGTTTATCTTGTGGCTGCCCGTGTAGGTGTAGCCCTCCATCTTCAAGTAGATCCTCACGGGGGCGTCCAGATACTCCTCGAGCCTCTTGGCCCTGATGAGCGGCGTCGGCCTCCCGACTTGTAGGTACCTCTCCCTCACCTCTTCGGGTATCTTTATGTGCCTCTCCGTGGAGAACTCAAGCCTAAGGGGCTCCGAGGGCACCACCGACTTGAGGACCTCCAGCCTCTTCCCGTCTGGGTCCAACGGGGGAGGCAGAGGCTCCGGCAGGTCGGCCAGGATGTTGTACCAATATTGGGGCATCTCCTCCGGAGGTAAGTCCACTCTTATCCGCATAATTTACGGAAAAACCGGACATTTATCATTTAACCACGCCGACCTCCTCAACGACGGCGTACGGCACCGTGGCGGGGACCGGCATGTCCCACCAGTAGGTCTGGACCGACTTTGAGGAGAGGGCCCCTATGTTCTTCAACACCCTCTCGAGGGCGTCGGCTATCCTCATACGCCTGACCACTGCGGCCGGCCTCCCGCCCCTTACGGCAAGCACTACGTCTCTGCCCACCGTCGAGAACTGACCCGTCTTGATGTTTTGATATCTGGTATACCAGTTGTTGTGGACGTAATAGCCGTCGCCGAGTTCTGCCAAGAGGCCTTGTAGGTCGCCCGCCCCGTCGCCGGGCGGGACCTCTATATGTCCAGGCACGGGGGCGAACCAGCCCATCAACGCGTGGCCTGTCGTCGAGGCGCCCAGCCTCGCGGCCGTCCTGCCGTTATGTAGGAAGCCCGTCAGGGTCCCCCTTCTTATCAGCTCAACCCGCCTCACGGCGTTCCCCTCGTAGTCGAGCTGGGCGAAGCCGTAGGCCCCCTCCTCGGCCGTAATGTCCAACAGCGTGAGGCGCTCCGAGGCTACTTGCGAGCCCAAATCGTCCGGGCCGTAGCGCGAAGAGCCGGATATTACGGCCGTGCCTGTAAGCCACATGGAGGCCGCCTCGCCCATCAGGTGGCCGAACACTAGAGGCGAGAGGAGCAGCCTAGCCCTGCCGGGCTCTACCTCCTCGACGGGCAGCGCCCTCGCCAGCTCTAGGAGCTCCGCGTTGGACCTCCCCGCCTCTCCCGGCTTAAGCTCGGCCGGCCTCCTGCCGGCGACGGCCGCAGTGGCGGCCAGATCGCCTCTAAAGGACCTTATGGTCAGATAGGCCCTATTGGCGCAGTACCTGCCCGACTTGCCGTAGGTGTCTTGGTATTCGAAACAGATATAGGTGAGCCTTGCGGCGCCTGCGCTCCTATCCGCGCCGCGGGCTCCCTCAACCGCCTCGTGGACTACGTCCATAAGCCTGTCGAACTCCTCCTCCCTCTCCTCTCTGGGCTGCGGCGGTTGCGCCTTCAGTGGGACGTAGAGCGGGTCCTCCGGCAGTCCCTCCAAACGCCTCACGGCCTCCTCCAAGACGCCTACGTCCGGCTCGCCGGTGAACGTCACCGCCGTCGCCCTCTTGCCTTTCGCCAAATAGAGGCTGACCTCCTCGGAGGTCCAGGACTTGAAGACAGTGGCCTCGTCGTTTGCAAACCTCACCATGTAGTTCTCGGCTCTAGTTCTCACCAAAGCGGCCTCGTCGACCAGCCTCTCGACTAGTTTGAGCATCATGGCAACACCAATAGGTTTCTACTTCTAAATGTGGGCCCTCCCATAGTCACGGGGACCCCCTGCGAGGGGTTGCCCTTGCCGCAAGTGCCCACGTAGAGCTGGAAGTCCCTCCCCACGGCGTCTACGTTGCCCCAGAGCTCTATGGTGTTCGCCTCCAAGAAGCCCCTCACGGGCTCTTTCAGCTCGCCGTTTTCTATCAAATAGGCCTCGAAGAAGCCGTACCTCCCCTCGAGCCTGAGGTCGTCGATATTCCATTCGGTGTAGGACGCCACGTAGATGCCCCTCTTGGTGTCCCTAATTATCTCCTCCGGCTTCCAGTCGCCCGGCGCCAAATAGGTGTTGGACATCCTCGGTATGGGCTCTCTGTCGAACGCCGAGGCTCTGGCGGCCGCCGTGCTGTGACCGCCGATCGTCCTCGCGTATTGCCTATTGGTTATGAACTCGTTGGCGGTCCCCTCTACGACGAGCCTTTTGGGCCTCGCGGGGACTCCCTCCTCGTCTACGAGATAGAAGCCATAGGAGTCGGGGATGGTCGGGTCGTCTATAATATTGACGTATCTGCTTCCTATCCTCGCCTTCAAGCCGTCCGGCTTTATGTAGGACTCGCCCGCCTCTGCCCCCTCCCTCCCGAATATCCTATCCAGCTCGAAGGGGTGGCCCACGGACTCGTGTACTAATATCCCGGTCATCTCCGGCGAGAAGACCAAGTCGTACCTCCCAGATCCCGGTCATCTCCGGCGAGAAGACCAAGTCG
>JBEULO010000071.1:2508-4050 GCA_041287225.1 Thermoproteus sp. | reverse complement strand
CGCTTAAAAGCTTTACTCGCGGCGGCTCTACGCGAATAGCGGCGGGAGCTATTGCGGCTTTTCGAGCCGTAGACCTAATTTTTTTAGGTGGGACAGCACTAGGTCTATATAGCGATCGACCTCCTCGTCCGAGATCCCCCTTTCCCTCAACCCGGCCTTTATGACCTGTATGACGGCCTCGTACTTCTTGTACTCTTCGTTTAGTTTACGCCAAGGTATCCCCCTCAACGCCTCGCCGAGTTTTTGGTCCACGGGGAGGAGCCCTCGCGCCATTAGGAAGGACAATATAGGGTACCCCACATATCCTCTATACACGGTGCCGTTGTCGTCGCTATAGGCGACGCGCCTGCCGACATCTACATGCACCCTGTAGGTCCTGGTCCCGTCGGAGGAGACGACTTCGGCGTCCTTATCGCTCAAGAGCTTCACCCTGCCGTCCGCCAGAGCCGACAGGGCCTCTAGGACTTTAATCCTTGGGGGCAACCGCATTAAATCCTCAAGAGGGTGAGGGCGATGACTATCCCCATTATGACGAAGGAGGCTATCACGACGGCCTTGGGGCTCAGCTTTATCTTTTCGAGTTCGCCCTCCCTGCTGAAGTTCAACAGGCCGGCCGCCGTGAATAAATTGAGGTTCTCTCCCCTCTTCCTCCTGGCCATGAGGTCAGTAGGGCCTTGATATTTAAACCTATTCCCCCCAGGGCTTGTGAGGATATTCGACAACCACGCCCACGCCAACGAGAAGACGGGCCTAGGCGTGGAGGAGGTGGCCAAGCGGTTCAAGAGGGCCGGAGGCTCCGGCATAATCTTCGTAGCCCTCCTCACGTGGTCCATAGGGGGCGCCCCTGGCGATAAGGACTGGGTCGTAAAGCTCTACGAGCATACGGTCAGAAACGCCGAGGCGGCCAGGGCGTTAGGCCTCGTCTCGGGCGCCGTGGTGGGGGTCCACCCGGCCGAATGTATGTCGTTGCTGGACGCCGGCTGGAGCGAGGCGGAGGTGGAGCGCTTTATGGAATGGACCGTCGATCTCGCCGCCCGCTATGTTGCGGAGGGCAGGGCGGTGGGGTTCGGCGAGTACGGCAGGCCGCACTGGGACGTAGACCCCGCCAAGATCGAGCTCTGCAATAGGGTTATAGAGTACGTGATGGCCAGAGCCCGCGACGTAGGCGCCGTGGTGCATCTACATCTAGAACGTAGGGGAGAGGCCACGGTGAGGAGTATAGCCGAAATCGCCCGCAGGGCCAACGCGAGGCCCGGCTCTATTGTGATGCACCACATAGAGCCCCGCGCGGCAGCCCTGGCGAGGGAGCTGGGCCTCATGCCGTCTATACCCATTGGCCGTAGGGGCGAGCTCGAAGAGGCACTCGCCCTCAGGCCCATATATCTGATCGAGAGCGACTATATCGACGACAACAAGAGGCCCGGCGCGGTGATACCCCCGTGGACTTTAGCCAACAAGATGAGGAGGGCCGTCGAGGCCGGTCTGATCTCCGAGGCCTATGTGGACGAGCTCTTCAAGAACGCAGAGGCCACATACGGGGCG
>JBEULO010000071.1:0-2408 GCA_041287225.1 Thermoproteus sp. | reverse complement strand
CGCCGAGGCCGATATAGAGTCGGGAGTCCTATACATCAAGGCGGTCCCCTCAACGTCTTAATTCGTGTAGCACCTTTATGAACGCCTTGGCCGTATCTACGGCGTCCTCTACAGTCAGATTCGGCAGGACCAGTAGGGATACTACCCTCTCGGCGGCCCACTCGGCGTTAGGCAACGGGGAGTATTGGACCTTTTTGCCGTAGAGGGGGCAGGCCCAGGGACAGCCGCGCCCATGTCCCTCCATTTTTTGGAACAACGGAGTCCTATATAGGGGGACTGGATACGCCACCGACACGTTGCCTATGCCCTCCCTCCTCAACGCCTCGACCACGAAGTCCCGCGGCTTGCTCAACCTCTCCGTCGAGAGGAGGGTCTGTACTAGATGCCAGCTGTGCCTCACGTGGGGCCTCGGCCTCACTACAGACAGAAGGCCCTCGCCCTCTAGAGGCGCCAGCCCGTCTAGAAGGGCCTTTACGTACTCCTCTCTGGCCTTCTGGAGCTCCTCGAATTTTTTGAGCTCGTAATACAACAAGAGGCCTTGTAGCTCCGTCATCCTGTAGTTGTAGCCCAACAGCTCGTACCAGTACTTATCGGTCTCGCCGTGGGCTCTGATCAGCCGCGCCCTCTCTGCATACGCGGCCACGTTTGTGGCCACGGCGCCGCCCTCCCCGCCAGTGATGTGTTTGGTGGCGTAGAAGCTGAACGCCGATATGTGGCCCAAAGAGCCGGCTTTCCTGCCCCTATATTCGGCCCCGAGGGCCTGGGCCACGTCCTCGATCACATATAAGCCGTGCCGCTCGGCGAGCTTCATGAAGGCGTCCATCTCGGCGGGATAGCCGGCCAGATGGACCACCAACACAGCCTTAGTCCTATCGGTGATCTTCTCTTCGACCGAGGCGGGATCGAGGTTTAGAGTCTCCCTATCTATATCGGCGAATATGGGCACTGCATTTGCGTGGAGGACAGCCGTAGCGCTCGCGGCGAACGTGAAGGGAGTAGTTATGACCTCATCGCCGGGGCCGACTCCCACCGCCTTCAACGCCGTGTGAAGCGCCGTCGTGCCGCTCGTGACCGCATAGGCGTACTTCACGTCGAGGAAGGCGGCCAGCTCGGCCTCAAACGCCTTAACCCACTTGCCGTGGGTAGACACCAACGCGCCCGACTTGAGGACCTCTTCTATCTCTCTGAGGAGCTCGGGGGAATAGACAACCGGCCTGGCCACAATGGGCTTCTCCCGGACGGGCTTGCCGCCATATATGGCGAGCATAATCGAGAATACGGCCGTCTTTATAACTATCAAGCCTCCAGGCGGCTCTACGTACTAGTTCGGCCTCCGACCAGATCGAAAAGCACGTCAAAAGCCAGCGCCCTCATGTAGAGGCGCCGGCTACTGCTGGGCGAGCTGTTGTTGCTGCTCCAAATACTGCTGAACTATATCGTAGCCGTATATCGCCTTGAACATCTCCCTCCCCTCCGGCGTCATCTGTGTGGGGTCCCAAGGCCTCTCGAAGTCCACGTCGACCTCGACCTCTTTGGCCTCGGGCACCACCGACTGGACCGCGAGGCCCACCTCGTTAGCTAGGCTCCCCGAGACTGGACAGCCGACCGCCGTCAGCGTCATTACGACCTTGAGAACGCCGTCTTCGCCCAGCGTTATCTCCCTAATGAGGCCCAAGTCGTAAACGTTGATGGGGATCTCCGGGTCGTATATATTGCGGAGCACCTCCACTAGCCGTTTAACTTTGTCGGGAGGCAAATTGGTCTTAAAGACCGCCCCGTCTCTGCCCGACTCCATGGCAGTAATATTCGTTTTATCTTTATTTATGTGACCCCCTGGGGGATATATGTACGTCGGGTACCACGGCGTCTTCTACAGGCCCCTACATCCGAGGCCTACAGTCATAGTGGTGTCGCGGTGCCCCGACGGGAAGATAAACGCGATGCCCGCCAGCTGGAACACGCCGGTGTCTGAAGAGCCGCCGACTATCGCTGTGGCGGTAGACAGATCGACGTATACCCACCAGTGCCTCGAACATTCAGGAGAGGCCACCATCAACGTGGCGCCTATTGAGATGGCCGATCTGGCCTACGCCATGGGGTCCGTCAGCGGGAGGGACGTAGATAAGGCGAAGGCCTTCGGCCTTAAGTTCCTCGACAGCGACCTGATCGGCGCGCCGGGCCTAGAGGGGTCCATAGCCATATACGAGACAAAGGTAAAGGCTAAGCTAGACGTAGGCGAGGTGAGGCTCTACGTGTTCGAAGTGTTGAGGGTAAAAGTTAGGGAGGGCCTTGTCGACGAGTGGGGCCCCGTTCTAGACAAGACCAACTTGTTACTACATGGCGCGGGTCGGGCCTTTTATCGGGTGGACCCGAAGAAGATATGGGCTAGAAAACGTTAAGCCTGGCGA
>JBEULO010000070.1:0-4077 GCA_041287225.1 Thermoproteus sp. | reverse complement strand
GTTTTCGGCGTGCCGGCCGCAAATATGGCTAAAGTCATAGTGGATATTATAAATCAGAACGGAGGCATCAACGGGGCGCAGGTACAGTTGAATATATACGACGAGTCGGGCGGGCCCGACCAGATGGTCGCGCTATACCGCCAGTTGGTACAACAGGCAGGTGTGGACGCATATGTCGGCCTGATATCCTCGGCGGACTGTCTCGCCGTGGCGCCTGTAGCCGAGCAACTGGGCACGACCCTCACCGTCTTTTTCGACTGCGCGACCAAACAGCTGGTGGACCAACATATGATGAAAAAGGTGACGTTCAGGACCGGCGGCACTACGGTCCAAGACGGCGTCGCCCTTGCGACTGCGGTACTGGATCACATGCCGAATGTTAAGACCGTCGTTGGCATCAATCAAGACTACGCCTACGGCCACGACGAGTGGAACGACTTCATAACCGCGTTGACTAAAATGAAGCCCGACGTGCAGGTCCTCGATACCTTATGGACTCCGCTATTCACTAACGACTATTCCGCCCAGATCTCCAGGATAATGAGTCTCAAGCCCGATTTGGTCCACACCTCCTTCTGGGGGCCCGACTTGGCCAACTTCATACAACAAGCCAGCGCGAGAGGCCTCTTCAATGTGACCAAAGTGGCCTTCGCCAGAGGCGAATCCATGTTGCAATACGTGGGCTCGGCGATGCCCGACGGGCAGATAGTAGAGGGGCCCTACTACTTCGAGTTCCCCGAGCGCAGTCCTCTGAATAAACAAATCATACAGGAATATAAGAATAGATATGGGGCCTATCCGTCCTACCCCTCATACTAAGTGGCCAGCGCCATATTAGGCGTCAAGTACGCCATTGAGACTGCGGCTCTCGTCACAGGCCAAGACTGGCCCGATTTGAGCGCAATTGTCAAGACCTTCGAGAGGCTGGCCTATCCGGCGCCTGGGGACTGGATAATGATGGCGCCCAACCACAACGCGGTGAGGGGCGCCATAACTGGCCTCACTGCGACAGTACAAGGCTATAGCTTCAAGCTAATAAGGCCCTATAGATACCACGCGCCAGCTAATATAAACCCGTTGCCGGGAATGACGAGCACCCAGTGGTACAACTCTTGGTGATGTGGGGCTTTTTGATATCGGTAGTCCTCTTTTGGTCCTACCTCTCTCTCGTGGCGGCCGGCCTTCAATTCCTCTACGGCTCCATGAGGATTGTGAACTTGGCCCACGGCTCCTTTTTCGTGTTGGGGGGCTTTCTCGCCTCCTATCTGGCCGGCCTCGTGCCGCTCTACGTCGCCATACCCTTGGCGACGCTCTCCGGTGCGGCCGCAGGCGTGTTGTTCTATATTTTTATACAGCCGGCTCTGGGCGATGAAAGCCGCCAGCTCCTTGCGACATTCACGCTGTTTTGGCTTATGGAGGCTTTCTTCCGCCTTGCCTTCGGCCAGGGCCTCTACAACACTGCCGACTTGGCCGGCTCGTTCGGCCAGTTGCAGATAGGCGACCAGATACTGCCCGTCGCCAACCTATACGGAATCGCCTCAGTTTTTATCCTATTCGCTGTCTTGTACCTCGTAACCTACAAGACTACTTTCGGCATGTATTTAAGGGCGGCTGTGGATAACGCCGAAATGGCTAGATCTCTCGGCGTCCCAGTCCCCAAGATAGTCTTGGCGAGCTCCGCGCTGGGCTTAGGAGTTGCGGCGTTTGGAGGCGCCTTATCCTCCATGTGGCAGAACTTCACTCTGGGGCTTGCGGGGACCGTGTTGGTGTACGCCTTCGCCGCGGTGGCCATAAGCGGCCTCGGGAGCGTCTACGGAGTGTTGCTGTCGTCACTTATAGTCAGTTTGATCAGAACGGCGGCGGTCTACTACGCGCCTCAATTCGAGATATTCGCTATTTACATCGCCGTGTTGGGAGTACTGGCGGCCAGACCCTCTGGCCTCTTCGTCAAATATGAGAGGCGCGTTTAGCGTAGTGCCTCTGGCGCTACTGGCAGCCTACTTCCTCTCGCCGCCCTATCTGAAATATGAGATATTATTCGCCATGATAATATCTATATCCATATTGGGGGCCTCGACGCTACTAGACGCTGGCTTGGTAAACTTCGGCTTCGGCATGTACGTCGCCGTCGGCGCCTACGCGGCCGCTCTAGCGTATAAATACGCGGGCGTGGTCGATGTAGGCGAGATGCTCGCCTTGGCTGCCCTATCGGGCGTTGTGGCCGGGGCCCTCATAGGTTTGGCCACGGCGCGCTTCCGTGGGATATTTTATGCCTTGATGAACTTAGCCATATCCATGGTGATATACGGATTTCTCGTGAAGTTTTACAACATCACGGGCGGTAGCGACGGGATTTCGTTATACGGTCTGATGCTCTTCGGCTCGCCCTTGAGGATGGAGGAACTAGCTCTGCTCTCCGGGATACTCCTACTGGCGGCCTCCGCCTTTAGGCAGTTCTATCTGTCCTCCGCCTTGGGCAGGCTGGCGGTGGGCATGAGGGAAAATGAGCTGAAACTCCAATCTCTGGGCGTGGATACCAACAGACTTGTCGTGATGCTCTCCGTAATTGCAGGCCTTTGGGGAGGTATCGGCGGCGCCATGTTGGGCTTCTTGGTGACCCACATATCCCCCGATCTGTCCTTCTGGGCCTACTCGGCGCTTCTAGTCGTGGGCGCCATAACAGCCGAGCTCATATCGCCGTCCTACGGCTTCATAGCCGGCGCTATTATCTTCAGAGGGCTGAACGTGGCCGCGTTCTACGTGGGCTCCTACGACTTGGCCATAGGCCTCGGCCTCCTCGCAGTCTATATCTCCATGGAGGTCCTCAGTCGGCTGGGCCGTGCTTGAGGTGAAAGGCGCCGTCAAGAAGTTCGGCGGGGTGGCGGCTCTAGATGGAGTGGATATAGAGGTCGGCAGGGGGGAGGTCGTGGCGTTAGTGGGCCCTAACGGGGCCGGCAAGACCACGTTGATCAACGCCATAGCTGGCTTCTTGAAGCTAGACGGGGGGAGGGTCCTACTGGAGGGGAAGGACATAACTGGGTTGCCTCCACACAAGAGGACAGAGCTCGGCATCGTCCGTACATTCCAACTGCCCCAACTCTTTAGGCGCATGACCGTGTTGGAGAACGTGGAGGTGGCGCTTTCGGCTGTCACTAAGTACTTCAAGCGGCCGGACCTACGATGGGCGGAAGAAGTGCTTAAGTCGTTCAGGCTATGGGATGTGAGGAACAAAAAGGTAGATGAGCTCTCGGAGGGCCATAGGAAGCTCCTGGACGTAGCGCTCGCCATGGCGTTAAGGCCGAAGCTGGTCCTACTTGACGAGCCGACATCCTCTGTGAGCTCCGCCGATAAGTTCGAAGTGATGGGCCTAGTGGCCTCCGCGTTGAGGCACGACGGGGTGTCTGCGATCATTGTAGAGCACGATTTGGATATAGTCAAGACCTTCGCCGATAGGGTCGTCCAGATGTACAACGGGCGTATAGTCTCGACGACCACTCCCGACAAGCTATGATGGAGATAATAGGCCTTAGGGTCAAGATAGGCCGCGCCGAGATAATCAGAGGCGTAAACCTCTCGGTGAGAGACGGAGAGGTCGTGGCGTTAGTGGGCCCCAACGGGGCCGGCAAGACCACTACGCTCAAGGCCGTCGTGGGCCTCATACGGCATGAGGGCAAGGTGGTCTTAGACGGAGAGGATTTAAGCGGCCTCGACGCAGGCGGAAGGGCGAGGAGGGGCGTGGGGTACAGCCCAGAGGACAGAGGGCTCTTCCCCAGCCTCACCGTGAGGGAGAATTTAATGTTGCCTATAAAGGCTCTCGGCCTGCCCCGCGAGAGGCTTGAGCTCGCACTTAGGACCGTAGAGGAGGTAAAACGCTTTTTGGACAGAAGGGCCGACCAGCTCTCGGGCGGGCAACAGAAGCTCGTTGCTCTGGCTCGCGCGATAATAGTGGGGAGGAGGGCCCTACTGCTGGACGAGGTCTTCGAGGGCCTTGCGCCCAAGATGGCGGGCGACGTGGCCCTATACCTCAAGGATTACTTAAAGTTAGAGAGGCCCGCCGTGATATTAGCGGAATCCACC
>JBEULO010000007.1:0-8320 GCA_041287225.1 Thermoproteus sp. | reverse complement strand
TCGCCGCGCATGACGGCCACGGCGTAGCTCAGCCTAGCGAGGCCGTGTACCTCTAGAGGCACGCCTTCGGCCAAGGCCCCCCCGCTGAGGTTTACTGGCAACCTGCCGCCGGGGCAGAAGGCACCGTCCGCCAGCAGGTCCTTGGCGGCGCCTTTGGGCGCCAGCCGCAACGCCTCTATGTGTTGGAGCTCCTTGAAGCTATAGCGGTTGTCCACCTCGGCGAACCCGACCTCCTTGGCCGGATCTGCGATTTTGGCCTGCTTGTAGGCGCCGTCTGCGGCGAGCCGCGCATGTATCGGGAAGGACCAGTCGTGTAGCTCCAAGGTGGAGGTCTCCGTGGACCACCACGCGCCGTCGATCCACACCGGCGTGTCTGTGAAGTCTCTGGCGACCCTCTCGGAGGCCAACACGACTACAACTGCGGCGTCGACGAATTCAGCTATATCGGCCTCTCTGAGGGGGTCCACCACGACAGGCGAGCCCGCCCGCGACCTTCCGGGAGAGGCGAAAGGAGCTCTGGGGTTCTTGGAGCCGGCCCTATGCGCCTTCTCCACTACAGCCTCTAGGTGCTCCTCGCCCACGCCGTATTTGGACATATATGCCCTCGCCTCTAGGGCCGCCAAGGCGTGTACGTTTTCGAGCATCAACGGCCTTATGGAGATGGGGTCGGTCGCCATGAACATCACGTCGTTCATGGTCGTAATATCGCTGGGCTTCCCGTGGGACTCCACTACCACCACGTCGAATAGGCCGCTTTTGATCATCATATAGGCCTGCCCCACGCACTGAAGGCCATCGCCCGCCACCGTGTATACCGACTTCATGGCCCCGCCGATGGGGTCGGGGGCGAACTCGTCCGCTATCGAGATGCCCTCCCAGAAGTCCTCTTGGCACGACACGAAGGCGTCCACGTCGCGGCGCGGATCTAGCCCCCCTGCGTCTTGATATGCCCTCTGGGCCGCCTTGAACATCATCTCGCGGAAGGAATAATCGACCACTTCGGGCTGGAAGCCGAACCAGCCCACGCCAGCCACGGCTACTCTCATGGCCGTATATTATATCTATTATTTTAAAAGGTTTACTTTAGCCTATAGTCGAAGATTAAATTTTGTCAACAATATATATTTTTCTAATCTTCTTATAGAATGCAACTTTTGAATTTACGTAGTTCAAGAGTTCATTCTCGTCGGCCTTCTCCCTCAACACCACATAGGCCACGGGGAGCTCGCCGTATTCGGGATGCGGCTCGCCGACCACTTTCACCTCCTTGACGGCGGGATGCCTCTTGAGTATCTCCTCTAGGTCTCTGGGGAATACGGGGTACCCCTTATATTTTATCATGCGCTTCTTGACGCCCTTGAAGTAGAGGAGTCCCCTATCGTCTACGGCCATAATATCGCCGGTTTTAAGCCACCCGTCGGCCAACGCCTTAGCCGTCTCCTCGGCCTCCTTGTAGCCCAACATGTTCCAGGGGGAACGGACCAGAAGCTCCCCATCGGGTTCGAGCTTCACCTCGACGAGCGGCAGGGGGAGGCCCACAGTGGTCTCGACATCGCCCAGCTCCGGCGGCTGGAAGGACACCACTAGGCCCTCGGTGAGGCCGTACAGCTGTAGGATCTTGACGCCAGTCCTCTCTTCGAACTCCTTCTTCACTGGAGGAGGCAGGTAGGCGCCGCCCGAGACGGCATATCGGGCCTTAAGCCTCCCCACGCCCATTTTGTTCAGCTCCGCGTAGAAGGCGGGGACGCCGACTATTATATCGGCCCCCCGCAACTCCTCGACGACTTGCTGGTCGAGGCCCCTCATGAGCCTCACGGTCGCGCCTACGGCCAGGGCGGCGAAGGCGGAGACGAGGCCCAAGACGTGGGTCATGGGCGGCGATACGTAGACCACGTCTTCATGCCTCAGCCTCATGGCCGCCGCGAGGGAGAGGGCGTTGAGCCATAGGGCCTCGACCGAATTTATGGTCTGCATGGTCCTCCCCGCAATTCCGGCGTAATACATGACGAACCTGCCGGAGAGGACCAGCTCCTTTCCGCCCGGCGGCTCGTCGGGGCACCTCGTGCTGTATCCCCTCAAGACCTCCTTATTCCGTTCGAGGAACTCGTCGTCGGCCACGACGAAATCCGGCTTGAAGTCCTCAAGCATATATGCGAGGTCTTCCGATATGGTCAAGGCGTCTATAAGCGCCACGTCGCCCCCTCCATGTAACAGCCCATATAGGGCCGCGAAGGCCTTGACGGAATTACGGGCCGCATAGGCCGAACGGCCGCCGAAGGCCCAGCGCCTCCCCGCCTCTTCGAGCTCGCCGTAGGAGAGGCCTCCCCCTCGATCCTCCACCGCGGTCTTTTTAGGCGTAGCTTTATGCCAAAACATCAGTAGCCTCTCTCCTTCAATGCCGCCTTTATTTCGTCGAGCGCCGCCGGGTCGTCGAGCGTGGATATATCGCCGGGAGGCTCGCCGCGGACTACTGCCCTCAATAAGCGCCTCATTATCTTGCCGGATTTAGTCTTCGGCAACCTTTTGACCAACACGACGTCGTCTATGTGGAACCCGCCCGCGCGGGCCGCGGCCTTGATGTCGTCGATTAGGACTTCGGGAGGCGGGAGCTCCATCTTCTTGGGGACCACAAACGCCAATATCTTAGACCCGCCCTCTTTCGACGGCATGCCCACCACAGCCACTTCGGCAACCGCCTTATGTCTAGCTATAACACTCTCTATGTCCATAGTGCCGTAGACCGCGCCAGTGGCGGTTATTACGTCGTCGGCGCGACCCAAGACGTAGAGGTAGCCGTCCTCGTCGTAATAGCCGTAATCGCCCGTATAGAAGAGCCCCGGAAATCTCGACATATAGGTCTTTATATAGCGCTCCCGGCCGGGGTCGTTCCACATCTTCGCCATGGCGGGATTGAAGACGGCAACGGCTATATAGCCCCTATGGCCCGGCGGGAGGGGCTTCCCGTCGTCGTCCAGCACCACCCATTTAGAGCCGGGGAAGGCCATACCGGCAGAGCCAGGCTTGAACGGCACGTCGCCGAGCCCATAGGGCGTCGCGGCTATGGGTATTAGATGTTCCGTCATCCAGTAGGCGTCAGCTATGATGGTGTTTGGCAGTTGTTCTTGGTACCAAACAGCCGCGGCGGGATTCAGCGTCTCGCCTGTGTTGAGCACTATCCTCAACGCCGAGTCCGCACAGTTCTTTACGGCCTCCTCGCCGAGACTCCTAATAGCGTAGAGAGTAGTAGTGCCGCTCCATATCAACGAGACGTTAAAGCGGTTGACTATATCGCAGAACAACTCCTTCCTATAGGCCACAAAGCCCTCGAAGAGCACGCCGGTCAGACCCATGACGGGTATGGTGTAGAGGTTGGCCATGGGCCATACGGGCCAGCCCAGCTCGGTTATAGTCCACCACACGTCTGTCTCCTTGGGGTCGAAGAGGGCTCTGAATGCCCAGTTCAGTGCGACCACATAGCCGCCGTTTGTGTGTACCAGCCCCTTGGGCTTGCCGGTGGTGCCCGAGGTGTAGTATATCGTCGCCGGCTCGTTGGCCTCAACGGCCACAGGCTCGACGTAGGCCTTGCCCCCCAGGCGCTATGTCCTCATAGACCACGTCCCTCCCCTGCTTCAAGTCGAAGTCCGAAAAGCCGCGCGACACCACGAGGACTTTCTCCACCGGCGTCTCGTACTTCTGGAGGACTCTATCCACTAGGTCCTTCATCCTCACCTCCTGTCCCGCCCTAAATCCCTTCGACGCCACTACGAACAGCTTGGAGCCGCTGTCCTTGAGCCTCTCGGCGAGCACCGGCTCGCTCAGGCCTGCGTAATGTATCACGAGGACGGCGCCGAGCCTATGGGCCGCGAGGCCGAAATAAACCGCCTCCGGCGTGTTGGGCATCATCATGGAGACCACATCGCCGTGCTTGACGCCGAGCTCTTTAAGCGTATACGCCGCCCTATTCACCTCCCTATACAGCTCGTAGTAGGTCACGACGCGGCTCTCGCCCCTCTCGTTTATGTAGTAGAAGGCCGCCCTATTGCCTATATGCGGCAGATGTCTATCCACTGCGTTGTATGAGATGTTGAGGTACCCGCCTTTATACCAATAGACGTCAGGGTGTTTCCCCTCGACCACCACTTTAGGCCTTGCGTGCCAGGTCAAGAAGTCCGCCTTATCGGCCCAAAAGGCGGCTGGATTCTCCTCGGCCAGAGCCACCATCCTCTTGATCTTATCCACAGAATAGAGTTTTGTCGACATATGAGACATATAGGAAATATATTTAAACTTTCTTTAAAATTTACTTATATATATTTAATTATGTCCGCAATCTAATATATAGAGAAAACAAAAAATCATTATAGGTAAAAAGAAAAATATAAAAAATAGCAGGAAATTCTAAATAAATATATCAAATACTATCAAATTATCAATCTATATATTTATAGTCCAAAAATATAATTATGATTGAACCCCCGCGGCTTTCTTTATCTCCTCCACGGCGCTTGGGTTCTCGAGCGCAGAGAGGTCGCCCGGGCTTCTGCCTGTCAAAATCGCCCTTATGACTCTACGCATAATTTTGGCGTTACGGGTCTTGGGCAGTTGCGACACGAAGTACACCTCCTCGACGGCGCCGAAGGCCTTGCCAAGAGCCTTCTCGCTCAGCGAGATGAGCTCCCGTTTGAGCTCCTCGTTGGGCTGGTAGCCGGGCTTGAGGACCACGAAGGCCACGGGCACCTCGCCCTTCATGAGGTCCGGCTTGCCCACCACCGCAGACTCGGCGACAGCCGGGTGGGAGTTGAGGATTGTCTCTATTTCGGCGGGGCCCACCCGTTTGCCTGCCACCTTGATGGTGTCGTCGGCCCTCCCCACGATGTAGAAATAGCCCTCTTCGTCCACCACCGCCGCGTCTCCGTGGGCCCAGACGCCGGGCCATTTGGACCAATACGTCTCCAAATAGCGCTGGGGGTCGCGCCAGAAGCCCCTCGTCATGCCCGGCCAGACCGAGAGGACCACCAGCTCGCCCTCGACGCCGGGCGGGGCCGGCCTACCGTCTTCCGTATACACCGCGGCCTTTATGCCGGGCGACGCCCCGTTGAAGGAGCTGGGCTTTATGGGCCTCACCACATAACAGCCGAGTATGCCGCCGGAGATCTCAGTGCCCCCCGAATAGTTTATTATGGGCACTCTCTCCCTCCCGGCCTTGTGGAGCCAAAGCCAGCTCTCCACGTCTATGGGCTCCCCCGTGTTGCCGAAGGCCTTGAGGGAGTCCAGCTGGCCCCCCGCGGGGGTTGCCCCTATGGAGCGGAGATGTCTAGTCAGTGTCGCCGCGAGGCCCAGGATGTTTACTTTAAACTCCTCTACGAAACGCCACAGCCTCTCTTTGGGGTAGTCGGGCGCGCCCTCGAAGAAGGCCATGGAGCCCCTTAGCAGATACGCCGCGAAGACCATCCAAGGCCCCATCATCCAGCCCATGTCCGTCACCCAAGTGAGGGTCTCGCCGCGTTTGAGGTCGAACTGGAAGTAGACGTCGGCGGCCGCCTTGACGGGAAATCCGTCGTGCGTGTGGACGGTGCCCTTCGGCCTGCCCGTAGTGCCCGACGTGTATATGATCATTGCCGGGTCTTCCGCCTCGGCGGCCTCCACGTAGTCGCCGCCCGATTTGAACACGTCCTTTAGGTCCACAACGTCTTTCGCCTCTCTGGCCCTTAAGTGGACCACGACCTGCTTGACGGATCTAGACAGCCCCGCCTCCAGCTCCGACAACATGTCCACCTCTTTGCCCCTGCGGTACGACACGTCCGACGCGAAGACGAATTTGGCCTCGCTGTCTTCAAGCCTGACCCTTATGGCCTCCCTGCCGAACCCGCTGAAGAGAGGCACGAAGATCCCGCCGGCCCTGATTATGCCCAGAACCACGGGCACAATCTCGGGGACCATGGGCATATATACGGCGACCCTATCGCCTTTCTCCAAGCCGCTCCTCTTGAGCCAAGACGCCACGGCCCTCGCCTTGTAGAGCACCTCGGCGTAGCTCCAGACGGCCTTGGAGCCGTCTTCGCCCTCCCACTTCACCAGGGGGGCAGCCGAGTCTTCGAGCTGGTCGGCTATATTGAGCCTGCCGCCTACAAACCATCTGGGCCACTGGACCCCACGGGAGAGGTCGAGGACCTTCTGGTACTCCTCAGCCCATTTGAGTTTTAATATATCGTGCTCGAAGGACCTCCAAAACTCTTCGGGCTTCTCGTAGGTATAGGCTATAAATTCGTCGAGGCTCTTGAGGCCATATGTAGATATATATCTAGCTACATTGGACTCCTCCAAATGGGCCCTCTCGGGCCTCCATATATCCATAACCATATACTTTTTGTGGAGATTAAATTTATTATTGTATTAGTAGATGAGCCGCGCCTCTCTGATGCGGAGCGCAAAGGCCTTTCAGATAGGGGCGTGTAGGATACCGATCATGGCTCTTGATGCGTTCGGCAGACTGGCTCGGCGACTGCCAAATTAGAACGCCGCGGAGAAGGCGTCGAGCTTGGAAGGTGGCCGCGCCTGTAGCCAAGCGTTGTGGCGCGGAGGCGCCCAAGTTCTAGGAGGATGGAGACAGGAGAGGTCGTAGCAGAAGAGGCGAATTCGACGGCGTCGAGGATTGCGAGGCCGTATTCGGTCGCCGATGTCGCACAAAAGGCGCCGGCGACGGCTTGGGCGCTAGACTCCGAAGGCCGCGTTGTGTTCGCCGAGGCGCGGGGCCCGGCCGCCTTTGACGAGCAGAGGCGCCACTAAGTCCTCCAAGTCGACTCGCCTAGAGGCCTCCTGCAGGCTTCTCACCTCGGAGAGGGGCACGTCCAGCTCTTCGGCTCTGCGCAACAGCTCCCCGCAGTCCCTAGCCGATACTTCTCTCTCCACTTCGCCCACAGCAGACGGGTCGTACATACGGCGCTCTAGGTCCCTCCTGCCGAGAAGCTCGCAGAAGCGCCGCCAGAACTTCTCCTCAACGGCGCCGAGGGCCACCTTGCCGCCCCTACAGTCGTAGACGTTGTAGAAGGGATAGCGGCCCGTCAAGAAGACGTCGCCTCTATCTCTCAACTGGGCGAAATTCAGTAGGTTCAACATGTAGGCCGCGCCCTCCATGGGCACCTCCAAATACCCGGAACGCCCAGTAGCCGCGGCCGCCGCTACGGCGAAGGCCGCCATGAGGCCGGACGCCACGTCGACGCATTGAGGCGCGATGGGCCTCCCCTCCAGGAGGCCTGCGGCCCCGGCGAAATTCAAGTCGTGTCCGGGGAGGTCGGAGTCCCTATAGCTCGTAATCGCCACGTAGAACAGATGGGGGTTTATGGAGCTCAGCCTCCTGTAGGACACGCCGAGCCTCTCCGCAGAGGCCCTCCTAAAACTCGACAAGACCGCGCGGGCCCCCTCTACTATCCTATAGAGCTTCCTCCTATCCTCCTCCCTATTTAGGTCCAGGACCACGCTGTACTTCCCCGCGTTCAGCGCCTCGAAGAGAGACGGTATATACGACCGCATGGGGTCGCCGCCGGGCGGCTCTATTTTGACCACCTCGAAGCCCCAGCCTGCGAGGAGCCTCCCGGCCAGAGGGCCGGGGTAGAGCTGGGCCAGCTCCACTACTCTATACTTCTCCATGCCTCTATCAGCTCCTGCGGGCATTTGGCGGACTTGAGCCTCCCGCCTTCGTTCTCCACGCATACCGCCACGATGTAGCCTTCAGCCGACAGAAGGCCTGTGGTCTCGTTGTAGATCTCGAAGCCGTATTTGACGGCCTTCTCTTTGAGCTCCAACGGCCTCAAGACTATCCTGGCCAGATCGCCCCTCCTCAAGGGGGACTTGAAGACCGCATGCGCCTCGACTCTGGGGAGCCTGCCGTGGGCCTCCAACACCCCCTTGGAGCGGTAGAACTCCTCCTCGGCGTGCTCCACCAAGGTGAAGAACTCCGAGAAGTGGGCGATGCCCGCCGCGTCCGTCTGGGACCAGTAGAGGTAGAACCGCGCCTCGAAGGGCATATCAATACCTCCCCCTTTTTAATATAAATCCGCGCCAGCGCCTCGCCTAGAGCCGATGCGCGCATATCGCCAGCTCACCGAGGCGAAGTGGCCCTATCCAGCTCCTCGAAGTCCACCAGGCCCTCCGCCGTCCCGTCTCTGGCGAAGACCAGATAGTGCCTCTTCCGGGGGCCTACGTCTATCCTCTGGGCCCTCTCCACGAGTCCCTCGTAGTCCCTCCTGTCGGCCCTCCCCCACTTCACTTCGGCGAACAAGGCGTTCTCATCGTCCAGCGCCACTACGTCTATCTGGGCGTC
>JBEULO010000069.1:0-4081 GCA_041287225.1 Thermoproteus sp. | reverse complement strand
ACGGATGGGGCGCGGGAGGGAGCTTCCATTTGTTGGACGCTGGCCTGTTTAACGGAAAGTATCCTGCCTATAGGCACTACGTTCTGTCCGGCCAGACATATGCCCCAGAAGGCGTTTATCAGGGCGCTGTTCATCGTAAGCGAGGCGCTCAACGCGCCTATAAGTGCGCCGACGCTCATCCTGCCCCTCTCTACGCTCTTAATGCCTAAAAACATAGAGGCTATGGGGACTGCATAGCCTATGGCGAACGAAGAAGACCAGTAGATGCGATCTAGCCGTATATTCCCCCTAATGCCTCTAAGCCATTTATTCAAGGCCCCTATGAAGAAGTCGGAGTTTCCCCTCCCCTCTAGGTACTCCGAAGCTGCATGTATGCTCTCACTATATGCGCTCCTCTCTACAGACCTCGCCTCTTCTACCATCTTAATGTAGCGCTCAAGCACTATTAAATAGAAGGGCAGACCGCTCAGACCGGCAAGCCCCAAGGCGGGGCTCATTTCGAATATGGTGATCTCCGCCACCATTGCGGTGAGAATATTTGGGACGAAGGTGTTTATGACGTTGCCCACGTTCCACATGACGAAGTCTACATCGTTGACCAGCCTGCCTATAGTATCGCGATTATCTCCATGCGTCTTCAAACCTTTGACGAGGCTCGATTTAACTAGATATATAGACCTCGCTATTTCGTCCCAGAACGGCTTGAAGCCCCACTCAGTTACGATATACAAGACGCCAGCTATGGCTAGAAACCACAGCCCCCTATTTATTAGGTACAACGACTCGTTGTAGAGACCGTTGGTTATGTCTTGTATTGCATAGGGGACGAACATGCCGCTGGCAACCGCCCTGAACATATATGCACTCATGGCGGTTGCGAGGCCTTTATTGAAATCCGTGGCTTTTAGAAATTCCATGTAAAACTTCAAGTGGAGTTTAACGCTATGAGTTATTAAGCGCATAACTCCTAGACGCTCTAGTACATTAAAAGTTTATTCTACGTCGAGCACATCGAGCTCTACTACTTCCAATAAGGCGCCTAGAGTCTCGGCGACGTTCGGCTGGGTGCGCCCACCGTCGCCGTTTATGAACTCCTTGACGTAAAGCCCCCCTTGACATCTAACGATCAACTCCAGTACTCGGTCTGCTACGAGTCTCGCCGCGATGTCGTACACCATACGGCGTCTCTTGGCTTTGGGGCTGAGCCTTTTTATACGCCTCGGCGTTCTTTGCGCCACCACAGCGCCCTCGAGTCCCTTCAACTTGGCCAAGTCCTCTTCGCCTAATGGCCTGTCGGATAGCACCAACGCCCTATAGATCTTTATGTTCGTCTTGGCTTTGGCTTTGAGCTCCCTCACGTCGTTCCTAGTGGCGTACTTCAATTCGGATAAAAACACGCCGTCGGCGACAAGCCCGGAGAGGTCGCCTTTATATCTGGCGGGGCCTTTTATCTCCACGACCGCAGGTCTGCCGTTGCCCAACATCCTTACGTCGACATCCTCTCTGCCCGCCGCGTGGAGCACTAGCGCCTCGCCGTCGAATCTGGCCCTCACCGGATCCAACAGCTCCTCTATGGTCTTCAGAGCCCCCGGCACGAGCCTCCCCTGGGATATGGCTCTGCTTAGTTTTAGGTATCTGCCCGACAACAGTAGGGGGTTTCTGGACACCTTTACGGAGCCGTCCGGGATGCTGACTGTGGCCACGACGTCGGGCCTCTCCTTGTTCGCCGGCTTCTTCAAAATCTCGCCGACGGCTCTCCCTATCCTCCTATTGACTTCATGTTTTATCGACTCGCCTGTAGATATGCCGAACTTCGCGACGAGTTCTCTCTCCCTCTCTAATATCTCTTTGGGTATAGTGGAGCCTACCTGAAAGGTATTGAAGTTCGCCCCCCTTAACGCCTCGGCGACAGCTTGGGCGTATTTCTCTACGTCTTTGAGCAAGCCGCCGCATATATAACACGCGGCCTCTTCTACCTCCACGCCGTTGGCCGCCAGAAACCTCCTAGTAGGGCCGTGGACTCTGGCGAGCGCCTTGAGGTCCTCCAAGACGTCCGACCCGTTTCGATAGTCGTAGACCAGCCTCATGTGCAGTAGGGTCTTTATGGCGCGTCCCCTCTCGGCGTTCTCTATCCCGTGTCCCATCGCAGCGAAGAGCCTACCCAGACAGGAATCACATAGGGGATATTGACGTAATATCTCCCTCGCCTTTTCGACTGGGTCCACTACGGCGTCTACGAGCGAGTATTTATGGATGTTGCGATCTATCGGCCTCTATGTTGAACACCACGAATTGGTGGTGCGGGGGCATGTCGTTAAGGCCGGCGCCGCAGTCGACGTCGAGATCGGCCGGCTCGATGTATGCCACATAGGTAAAGCTAGCCGGAGGCCTACAGGCTCCGCGCCTCCCATCTACGACAGGTCTCTCTATTAGGTCCTCCAACGCAGCCCCTCTGATCAATTTGACGCCTGGATGCCGCACGCCCCGCAGTCCCTTCCTCAAGAGCCCTGTCGCCGACTCCTCATCGGGAAATAGAGACCTGACGGAGCTCCCGAGAACTCTAAGCGCCTCGCTTGAATCCACGAGGTACATGATGAACTCCGAGTCGCTCCTAATCCCGTTTGATATCAATAGAGCGGCCACTAGAGCCTTCCCGTGGACGTAAGGCGACTCCTCGAAGGCCCTCTTGGAGGTCACCAGGACGAAGCGCCGCATTAAGGCCTCGCGCCCCTCATGCTCAACCTGTATTGACGTTTAAGGGTCTTCGCCATCTTCTTCATGGCCTCGTAGGCCCTCAACATGTCCTTGACGTCTTTCGGCGTCACGCCGGCGCCTATAGCTATACGTCGTATCCTAGAGGCGTTCAGTATGCTCGGGTCTTTTAGCTCCTCGGACGTCATGGAGCTCAAAATGGCGCGCCACTTCTTTAAGCTCTTTTGGGACAGCTCTATCTGTTCGTCGCTGACCTTCGAGGCGAGGGTGCCTGGGAGGAGCTCCAACACCTTGCTGAGAGGGCCGAGCTTCAACAAGGCGTCTATCTGCTTCTTGAACGTCAAGAGGTCCATCCTCCCGCTCTCTAACTCCTCTAGGAGCTCCTCCTCTTCGAACACCGCCTTGATGCGCTCGACCAACGCCTCCAAGTCGCCCATCCCCAAAATCCTCGCCACGAACTTCTTGGGGTTAAACGGCTCAACCTCGTCTACGCCCTCGCCGACGCCGATGAATTTGACCTTGGCGCCAGTTTTGGCGATGGCCGCAAGCGCCCCGCCGCCCCGCGCCGTGCTGTCCATTTTAGTTATGACGACCGAATGTATCGGCACGTATTTCATAAAGGCCTCGGCCTGCGCGGCGGCCTGGCGGCCCACTGTTGCGTCGACGACCAATACGACCTCATCGGGCTTCACTGCGTCGTAGATCGCCTTCACCTCCTCAAGTAGGGCCTGTTCGTTTTTATGACGACCTGCAGTGTCTACGATCACTAGGTCCAGACCTTTAAGGCGGTCCAGGCCCCGTAGGGCTATCTCCACGGCGTTTGTGCCATCCTTCTCGCCGTAGAAAGGCGCGCCTATCCTCTCGGCCAGTTGTCTCAACTGATCGAAAGCCGCAGGCCTTATGGTATCGGTCTCGACGAGCCCCGCCTTGACGCCCCGCTTCATATAGAACAGAGCTATCTTGGCCGCCGTCGTGGTCTTGCCGCTGCCCTCGACGCCGAGTAACATCATCACGTAGGGTCTCTTGGGCAGTCTCAAATCGGGCTCCGCCTCTCCCCCCAATAATTTGACTAATTCTTGGTATATTATATAAATTACGAAATCCTTGATCGGTATGCCGGGCGGCGGCCTCTCCTCCTTAATTCTCTTGATGGCCGTATCGCTAAAGGCCCTTACGAGGTCTAGAGGGACGTCGGCCTTCAACAAGGACCTCTGCAACTCTCTAGATATCTCCGCGAGGGTCTGCTCGTCGATGTATTCGACCCCCCTTATCTTTTCTATAAGCTTCGAGAAGAGCTCAGTGAGAGGTCTCACAGACCCATAGGCCTACCTATTAAAAAATCTTAATGGAGGAAGAGGAGCGTAACATA
>JBEULO010000068.1:0-33132 GCA_041287225.1 Thermoproteus sp. | reverse complement strand
ATATGTAGACAGCTTATAAAAACCTTACATTACGCCACAGCGGCTTTCACAACTTAAATATACCGAGTTAGAACTCGTCGTGCGGATATACAACACGGCGACTAGGCGGGTTGAGGAGTTTGCGACCTACACGCCGGGGGTGGCGAGGGGCTATGTCTGCGGCATTACTCCCTACGACTCCGTCCACGTGGGGCACGGGAGGGTCTATGTGTTTTTCGACATGTTTAGGCGCTATCTAGAGCGCTTGGGCCTACAGGTCAAGCTTGTGGTCAACTTCACCGACATCGACGACAAGATAATAAACAGGGCCAAGGAGGAGTTCGGCGCAGACGCGATGAGGCGGTGGAGGGAGGTGCCCGAGCGCTACATAGCGGAGTACCACGACGCGATGAGGAGGCTCTACGTCAAGCCGGCATACGCCAACCCCCGCGTAACTGAGAACATAGGCGACATGTTGGAGTGGATAAAGGCGCTCGTCGATAGGGGCTTCGCCTACGTCGCGCCGGACGGCTCGGTCTACTTCGATGTGGGGAGGGCGCCCAAATACGGCGAGTTCTCCGGACAGAAGATAGAGGAGCTGATAGCAGGGGCCCGCGTGGAGCCCGAGCCCGGCAAGAAGAGCCCTCTGGACTTCGCCCTCTGGAAGAGCTGGTCGCCGGGGGAGCCTTGGTGGGACTCGCCGTGGTGTCCCGGCAGGCCTGGCTGGCATCTAGAATGCGTCGTTATGTCTACCAAACATTTAGGCGTCCCCTTCGACTTCCACGGAGGGGGGGCCGATTTGATCTTCCCCCACCACGAGAACGAAATAGCCATCGCCCGCGCCTATTTCGGCGTGGACTACTTCGCGAGGTATTGGATACATGTGGGCTACCTCACAGTTAGAGGCGAGAAGATGTCTAAATCTCTAGGCAACATAATAACCCTTAAGGAGGTGCTGTCCAAATACAGCGGCGAGGCGTTGAGGCTGGCCTACGCCATGAGCCACTACCGTAAGCCCATGGAGTTCAGCTTCGAGCTCCTCGATAGGGCCGAGGAGATTGTCGCCACTATGTACACGGCATACGACGAGCTCAGCCAGGCCCTGAGGGATGTAGGCGAGAGGGACGTAGAGCCTCTGGCGGATCAAGTGAGGAAGTACTACGACGAGTTTTACGCCGCGCTTGACGACGACTTTTCGACGAACGAGGCGGCCCAGAGGCTCTACGATCTGGCCCGCTACATAATATCCACTATACTACATAAAATAGATAAGATCTCGCGCGGGACTGCGCTCGACGTGCTCGCCAAATACGTCGAAATGGCCGACGTGCTCGGCGTATTGGAGAGGAGGGAGGTGCCTAAGGCGTTCGAGGAGGCGGTGAGGGCGCTCGTCGAGGCGCGCTCTAGATTGCGCCAGGAGAGACAGTACCAGCTCGCCGACTATATCCGAGAGAGGGCCAAAGCCCTGGGCGTCGAGCTCCACGACTTCGGCGCCAGGACCTACTACACCATTAGACGCAAATTTTGACAATTCGGCGTACCGTGAGCTCGTCACGGTTCGGCTTAGGTACATCTCCTCATCGCCTAGTTGCCGAGGCGTATTTTTATAGTATGTACGCCGCCCTTAATGCCGTAGGTGGCCACCAACATCTTGTTGGGGAACCTGGACAAGAGCTTCTCTAGGCCCTCCTCATAGGTCTGGGCCGGGATCAAGAGGGGCTCGACGCCCCATATCAGAGCCAGCCTCCTCGCCACGTGCAGGTCTTTAGCTCCGGCGTAGATCCTCGTAGGCGGTCTGAATTTGGCTATACGTTTCGCCAAAGTCCCCGTCATGGAGTATACGGCTATCTCGGCGCCTAGGTCCTCCGCCATGTCCGCTACGGCCTCGGCGAATCTATCTCTGGCGTCAGCGGGCCTCGGCCTTATACGCATCTGTGTCTCCACAAGCGATGTTATCCTCCTGAGCCACGACGCGGCCTCTACTGGATGCTCGCCGCTGGCGGTCTCGTTGGTCAGCCACAGGGAGTCTACCCCAAGACTTGCCGTCGTATAGACGTCGTTTACCTCGGCTCTGGTCGGGGCCGGGCTGGTCTGCATGGAGTCCAACAGCTGGGTGGCGACGGCGACAGGCCTTCCCGCCGACAGGGACCTCTCCACTAATGCCCTCTGTACCTTGGGTATGTACTCGAGGCCGTAGTGCAGGGCCAAATCGCCTCTAGCTATCACTATGTAGTCGGCCGACCCGACTATCTCGTCTATACGGTCCACTGCGCTTTTCGTCTCTATTTTGGCCATTATGTATGGGGAGAGTCCGTGCTCCTCTACGACTTTTCTCATCAACGACACCTCGGCCCCGTTTCTCACCAAGCTCAGAGCTATGTAGTCTATGTCGTCTCGATACTTAGCCAATACCTTCAACGCGACTAAGTCCTCCTCAACTGGCAGTTGTATGTCGAAGTCCTTCCCCCTAATTACTATCGCCTTGTTGCTACTTATAACGCCCGACGACAACGCGCGCGCCTCCGCCAAGTCGCCTCCGGCGTTCACGACCTTTAACACCAGCCTCCCGTCCAGCATTAACAGCTCGTCGCCCTCTCCGACGGCCTCGAAGAACTCCCGCCTGGGCACCGGCACGAAGCTCCCGTCGCCCTTATCGGCCAGCCTAAAGGCCACCTTGGCCCCGACCTCTACCTGTAGAGGCGGCATGAGGCCGGTCCTCACGCTCGGGCCTCTGAGATCTGCTATTACTGCTATGGGCTTACCTCTGGCCTCTTCGAATTTCCTCACGGCCTTCAACCTGGCCTCTAGCTCCTTCTCGGTGGCGTGAGACATGTTTATCCTGACGCCGTCTGTCAGCTCCAACAGCCGCCCTATGTCGGCCAGCCTGTCGGTAGACGGACCCAACGTGGCTACTACTTTAGTGAACACAGAGCCTTTTGGTGCCCTAATTTAAGTCATTTAGGTCTACTCAACGGCCTCTGGAGGACAACTCGCGTATAGTTTCATTTATGTCGATGCTCTCTAGGATCTTCTCGGAGCCTCTGTACACCTCTATTTTTTTGACGCGACATTGATCGAATACGTTCTGTACCGAAATGCCGGGAAATACCCTATTCCATGGAGCTATATTGCCGTAGTCGTCGAGGGCCTTTATCTCTTTATCTATTAATAATCTACCTTTACATTTAATGAATAATATCTCTATTTTAACTCCATTTTCTCTAGATATAGATATAAGTTTCTCAAGTAGTTTGAGCATGGATATTTCTAGCAAGCCTCAATTTGTGGGCCGAGTAGTACGTCACGACGCCGTCGTTACTGACCAGGGCGAGCACCACGGGCGTAGATATGCTTTCCCCCATATTGAGCACTCTGTAGAGTTGCCTCAACGGCTTCTCCACGCCTTCAGTCAATACGTAGAATAGATATCGCTGGCCCTTCTCGGCTATAAAGAGGCCGCTATCTATCTTCTCGACGATCTTGAAGCCTCTAGACTTCAAGTCGTTGAGGACTTGCTCCTCGAGGACGTCCACGGGAGCTTATTACGATAATGTTTATATAGCTTGAGGCTTCGCGTGGCGTGGGTAAGCGCATATTAGTGCAGAGGAGGGGCAGAGGGGGGAGCCAGTTCAGATCGCCCAGCTGGAAGAGAGACGGCGCCGTCAGGTACCCCTACGGCGTATCCGGCCACGGCTACGTGGTGGAGTTACTACACGAGCCGGGACTCAACGCGCCTGTGGCTCGAATAAGGCTGGCCGACGGGACCGAGTTCTTCAACTTCGCCGCGGAGGGCATGTACGTGGGGCAGAGGATAGAAATAGGCGAGGGCGCGGCCGTTAAGCCCGGCAACATATTGCCCTTGAGGAAAATACCCGAGGGGACTATGATCTATAACGTCGAGAAGATGTTCGGCGACGGCGGCAAGTATGCGAGGTCGGGCGGCAGCTATGCGGTGGTGCTGGCCCACAAGGCCGAAGAGGGGAAGACCTCCATAAGGCTGCCCAGCGGCCGCGTAATAGACGTGAGCTCCGACGCCAGGGCGTCTATAGGCATAGTTGCTGGAGGCGGCAGGATAGAAAAGCCCATGTTGAAGGCCGGGGCTAAACACTATAGGTCTAAGGCCAAGGCGTGGAAATGGCCTATGGTGAGGGGCAAGGCCATGTCGCCTTATGCGCACCCGCACGGAGGCGGCAGCCACCCGAAGGGCGGCACGCCCGTGCCTAAGACCGCGCCGCCGGGCCAGAAGGTCGGCTTCATCGCCTCGCGGTGTACTGGACGCGGCTGTAGGAGGGCGCGCGCCCAACAGAAGGTTTAGCACCTACTTATAGACGACCTTAACGCCTCCTTCTCCCTTTTGTCGTTTGTGAGCTTTATGTTCCTCCTCACGATCCTCCTGGCCACTTTGGCGGCCTCGTCGGGGCTCAGTCCCCTCTTCGTTATTTCTTCTCTTAGCTTGGCGCAATCGGCCTTGATGTTCTTTAACTCCTCATATAGCCTCTCGGACGTGAAGATCTTTTGGGCCCAGCTCAAATCCGCTTCTGGTATGGACCAGGAGTAGCCGCAGGACTTGCATACATACATCGCCGAGGGCGTCACCTTGACGTCTCTGCTACCGCATTTCGGGCAGGCCATCGTCTAGTCTAACACTCCGATTTTTAACGTTAGCAAGTTATTCCTCGTTGTCTCAACCAAGACTCCAGGCGGGGTCCAAATATCTTAGGCGCCCTTTTGAGGCCGTCTATCTTAGAGCTCCCCGTCAAGAACACGGCTATCTTCAACTCTTGTCTTATTCTAGAGAGGACCTCGACGACTCTGTCCTCCAGCGCCGCCTTCAATAAGGGCTGTGAGGCCGAGAAGTAATCGGCGCCGAGGCTCAACGCCTTCGCCCCGTCGAGGCCGCTTCTAATTCCGCCAGAGGCTATGACCGGGCCTTTAAACGCCGATTTGGCTTCGCATATGGCGGCGGCGGTCGGGACGCCCCAAGCCCTGAACTCCTCGGAGACCTCGTACAGCTCGGGCCGCGCCTCCTTGGCCCTCAGTCCCTCTATGGCGATAAAGGAGGTGCCTCCCAGCCCCGCCACGTCGATTATGTCGGCCACGCCGTTCAGCGCCGCGGCGACCTCTTTAGATATTCCGTTGCCCACCTCCTTGACTATTAGCGGTATTTTTAATTCATTTTTTATAAATCTAAGCCTATTTAAGACGTTCTTAAAATAGGGCTCCCCCTCGGGCTGGAAGACCTCTTGGGCGGGATTTAAATGTATTGCAAGAGCCGATGCGTCTATCATGCTTACGGCCTCCTCGACCCAACGTAGTAACTGTTCGTCGGAAAGCCTCGATATCTGCGGCGCGCCCAAATTGGCTATCTTCGGCACGCTCGGGGCGTTTATCTTCACCACCTCGAAGCTCCTTCTGGCCTCGGGCTTCGTTATGCCTATACGTTGCGACCCTACGTACATAGGCACTCGTAGCTCCTCGGCGGCTCTGGCAAGCCTCGCGTTTATCTTCTCCGCCAGCTCGGTCCCGCCGGTCATAGCCCCTATGATGAACGGCATCGATATCTCCCGGCCCAAGAATTCGGCCCTCACGTCGACGTCGTCGAAATCCATTTCGGGCAACGCGTTGTGTATCAGAATGACCTCGTCGAGCCAGCTCCCGCCCACTTGGGATTCTTGCGACGAGGCGAGAAGTATATGGTCGTTTTTACGTTTATCTATCATGTGTAGAAGAGTATGCTGGCGTAGCCCACGGTCTCCTCCCTATAGCCGCTCGTGTCGCCCGAAGTGGCGTGTTTCAACAGCTTGGCCTTGAAGCCTAAAGTCGAGGCCGCCTTCATCAACGCGCCTATAGGGCCTATGCCGCACGCCGATATGTCGTATTTAAACACCACATCGAAGAACTTGTCGACATCGCCTTTAAGTATTTCGGATATGGCCAGTTCGTCCTTCTTCATAGTTATGTCGTGATGTTCGTAGTGGTTTAAGTCGCTACTTGCAATTATATAGACCTTCTTGTCGAGGCGCGGGATTATTTTAGCGAGCGCGGCGCCGAGTTCTTTGGCCGTAGAGGGAGTCTGCCGCCATAGAGCTATCGGCACTATTTTCACATCGCCGAAGAAGTACTGGATGAGGGGTAGATGTACCTCTATAGAGTGTTCTTTTGAGAAGGCATAAAAGTCGTCCTCCAGTGCCCTATATTCGGAGGCCAGCATGCCGGCCACCTCTTCGTCGACCTCTAAAGAGCCGAGGGGGGTCTCCCAGACGCCCGACTTCATTATGGCCACGGGCGCCCCCACGCCGTAGTGGTTTGGGCCCATCACGATCACGGTGTCGGGCCTCCCGTAGCCTCTAAGCGCCGCGTACGCCCACGCCGCCACGGGGCCCGAATACATATAGCCGGCGTGAGGCGCCACAGCGCCGAGCGCGCGGGAGCCTTCTGCGCCCAACAGCTCGGCCCCGGGGCCGAGCTCGTGGCTTATGGACCATTTTATCCTGTCCAGCAGGGGCTGTCTCTCCGACTCGTAGAAGTATCCAGCGACAGCGGGCTTTCTGATTCTAGCCATATAGGGATATTCCTCCTAAATTTATCTAGTTTCTACTAGCTTGGTCTCGAACTCCTCTGGCGGAACTGGGAGGTCTTGGTCCGGCTTCAATTCCCCCCTCTCGCGCAACACCTGGCGGGCTAATATCCAAAAGATGAGGGCGAGGCTGCGCCTCCCCTTGTTGTTGCAGGGTATCATGAGGTCTATGAACTCGTGGGGCGTGTCCGTATCGACAAGCGCCACGACGGGTATCCCCATTATGGCGGCCTCTCTGACCGCTTGGAGGTCCAACTTGGGGTCTACCACCATCAGTAGGTCTATCTCCATATATTCAGGTAGATATGGGTTGGTCAGTATGCCTGGGGTGAACCTGCCGGCTATGTGCCTACAGCCCACGTATTTACAGAACATCTCTATTGGCTTGAAGCCATAGGGCCTAGTCGTGTGGACTAGGATCTTGTCGGGGCTGTATCTAGCTATGAACTTAGCCGCTATCCTCAACCTTTCGTCTATCTTCCTTATATCGAATATCCTAAGGCCGTCGGGCCTTACGGCGTAGATAAAGCCCTTCCTCTCCAGGTACTTATTGGACATCTTAGTGCCGAGCCTTATCCCTGAAGACAAGTACCTCTCTAGGGGCACTAAATACTCGTAGCTCTCTCCGCCTTCGCTCATCAAAGGCGCTCATTCCTCGGCCTTATATTTTTTCTGCTTCCGGCTGTATATGTCAGAACCCAGATTTGTCATCAATCGTCAGCGATGACGGGCCGACTCCATCACAACCATGAAAAACCTCACATATAAACGCGACTATGTGCGACGAGGTGGCGCAGTTCGTCGAGTGGCTATATCAGAATTACTCCGGCGTGTGGGGGCTCTATAGGCCCTATGTGGCGACCTTTAAGGACATCGTTGTGGCGGGGATAAACTTCGAGAGGGGTTCTTCGATATCCGGCGGCGTGCCGGTCGGCGTGGTGTTATACGGCGTGGGGGACCGCGCGGAGGCCTATTGTAGCCTACCCATTGCCTGTCGGTCGGGCGGTAGGGAGGTCCGCATGGGCTCTATTGCGGTCTCGGAGGCGGGGCCCTACAATGTGGAGTTGCCGCTAGTCCGGGAGTTGGATATGGAGACAATCTGCCTAGACGGAAATATCGCCGTCGCGAAGTCGATCGGCTGTGCGGATATATACAACCATATGGCTCAATTCGTAGTAGCATGTGGTCTGCTCAACAAGTGGGCCCGCACAGGCGGCGACGTATTGGAGGAGTTCAAGAAGGCGTTCGTCTCGTAGCGTTAGGCGTGGCGTCATGGATATATATTCTATTTCGGACTAGAGTATCATGAGCAATATAAAAGTCAATATACGCGGCGGATCGGCGCCTCCTGGATCTCTCGCAGATTTTCTCAAAAACGTGAAGGTGAAACTCGTGACGATCTCGGGCAAAGGCGGGGTGGGCAAGTCGCTAGTCACCGCCGCGGTGAGCCTAGGCCTGGCTTTAAGAGGCTATAAGGTCGGAGTGCTCGACGGGGATATATACGGGCCCACTATACCGAAGCTATTAGGCGTCACGAACTCTTCGCTATACGTCGACTCCAAAACGGGCAAGATCGTGCCGGTGGAAGGGCCGTTCGGCGTGAAGGTGGTGTCTATAGATTTCATGTTGCCCAGCGAGGATACTGCTGTGATCTGGAGGGGGGCGTTGGTCACACAGGCCTTGAGGGACTTCATATCTCAGGTCGATTGGGGGCCTCTGGACGTCTTGTTGGTGGACTTGCCGCCGGGCACTGGCGACGCCCCGTTGACCATAGCGCAGAGCCTACAAGGGGGTATAGACGGCAGCATTATAGTCACTATACCCTCGGAGGTTTCTCGCCGTATAGTAGTCAAGGCCATAGACTTCTCCAGGAAGGTACAAGTGCCCGTTGCAGGGATAGTCGAGAATATGTGTTGTTTCGTCTGTCCGGACAGCGGCAAGACCTATTACATATTCGGCGAAGGTGCGGGCAGGAAGATCGCCGAGAAGGCCGGCGTGCCGTTTTTAGGTCAGATACCTCTAGACCCTCTGCTCTCTAAACATCTCGACGAGGGGAGGCTCCACGACTTCTTAACTCAAGACAACGATACTGTAAGGCACATCATGTCCATAGTGGACTCTTTGGCGTCCAGATACGCCGAGAAGTTCAAACAACAAGTCAAAGAGGAGAGGCCCAAGAGGGTTTCGCTTATGAAGTTGCCGGGCGAGGAGGAAGAGGGCGAGCAATAGAGGAAAATAAATACTGGACGTTTTAACTTATGGCGCACTATCCCGAAGAAGTCAAAAAGGCGATAGATATCCTTATAGAACACAACCTCTGGCGGCGTAGAGATTCGGTGAACCTAATAGCCGCCGAAAACGTCATGTCGCCGCTGGCCGAGTTGGTGTACCTCAACGACCTAATGGGCAGATATGCCGAGGGCACAATAGGCAAGCGATACTACAGAGGCACTAAATATGTCGACATGTTGGAGGATTTGCTGTCTAGGGGATTTGCCGAGGCGCTTGGAGCTCGCTATGTCGACGTAAGGCCTATATCCGGCACTATAGCCAACTTGGCCGCTTTCCACGGCTTGGCGCCAGAAGGCGGCGTCTTGGCCTCCCTCCCCACACGCGCCGGGGGCCATATCAGCCACAACCAAGTGGGCGGCCCCAAGGCCCTCAAGTTTAAAGTAGTGGAGCTACCTTGGGACTCCGAGAACTTCAATATAGATGTAGACAAGGCGAAGAGGGTAATAGAGGAGAACAAGCCCAATATCGTGGTGGTGGGCGCTTCTCTCTACTTATTTCCGCACCCAATAAGGGAAATAGCCGAGGCGGCGCACGCCGCGGGTTCCTATGTGGTTCACGACTCTGCTCACGTATTCGGCTTGATTCTAGGCGGCAAGTTCCCGAACCCCCTCAAGGAGGGGGCCGACGTGACCACCTCGTCTACCCACAAGACGTTTCCGGGGCCTCAAGGAGGCCTCATAGCGAGCAATTTAGGCGATGACGTCAACGAGTCGATAGCGAGGGCCGTCTTCCCCGTCTTTACCTCCAACTATCATACCCACAGATATGCTGCCACCTACGTGACTCTAGCGGAGATGAAGGAATATGGGGCCCAATACGCCGAGCAGATAGTACGGAACGCCAAGGCCCTGGCGGAGGCCCTACACGAGAGGGGGTTCGACGTGGCGGCGGAAGGCTTAGGCTTCACGCAGACGCACCAAATAGCCGTGGACGTCTCCAAATTCGGCGGCGGCGAGCCGGTCTCTAAGTTGCTTGAAGACGCAAATATAATAGTGAACAAGAACATGTTGCCTTGGGACAAAAGCGCCGTGAAGCCCAGCGGGATTAGGCTGGGGGTGCAGGAAGTCACTAGGTGGGGCATGGGCGTAGATGAGATGCGGGAAATAGCGGACTTCTTCAAGTCCGTCTTGGTGGACGGCGTAGAGCCGCGCAGAGTGGCCGAAAGGGTTAGGGAGTTCAGACGGGAGTTCCTAGAGGTGAAGTTCGGCTACGATCTAGATGGGGAGGTCGCCAGAAGGGTCTTAGATAGTATAGGAATTAGGCTCTAGAGGCATTGGACGTAACCGCCGTCTATTGTTATCAACGAGCCCGTAATGTAAGACGCCTTGTCGGACGCCAAGAAGGCGACGAGCTCGCCTATTTCTTCCGGCTTGGCCATCCTGCCCAACGGTATCTCGGCGGCCATAGACTTTAATATCTCCTCGACGGGTCTGCCCTCGCGCCTAGACCTATCCTCCGCCAGAGACCTAGTGCGTTCGGTCTCCACATAGCCCTGCAATACGCCGTTCACGAGTACGTTATAGGGCGCCAGTTGGTAGCTCAAAGTCTTCACGAGCCCAGCTATGCTCAACCTAACTACATTCGAGAGCGTCAAGTTGGGCAACGGCCTTTTCAGCGTTAACGAGGTTATGTAGATGAGGCGGCCCCACCGCCTTTCTATCATGTAGGGCAGGACGTCCTTAGTGAGCCAGACCGCGCTTAACAACAACAGTTTTACCGCATAGTCCCAATCCTCCTCAGCCAATTCGAGGAACGTCCCAGGCTTGGGGGGCCCCGTGTTGTATACTAATATGTCAACCGCGCCGAACCTCTCAACCGCCGTCGAGACGACTCTCTTCACGTCGTCTCTGACAGTTAGGTCGGCCGCCACGGGGACCACCTCGGCGCCTGTCTCGGCCTTTATCTCCTCCGCGGCCTTGGCGATCCTATCTCGATCCCGCGACGCTATGACCAGCCGGGCCCCCTCTCTAGCCAACACCCTAGCCACCCCCTTGCCTATGCCCCTACTAGCCGCCGTAATTATGGCGACCTTCCCTTTCACCATAATTATTTAACTTGTATGAATATATATTTCTTGCAGACGTCCCGTATAGGGCATTGGTCGCATTTGAGTTTGGCGCAGTAGTTCTTGCCTATGTGGTAGGCCCCCCTCTCGTAGCTCACAGGGTCGCCGCTTAAATAAGCCACAGACCTCACCAAGCCCCTCACAGACCCCAGCCGCACTTGAAGCTCGCCGCAACGCCTATCCCTACTTCTACAAAGCAACATCTTTGCTACTTTCTGTTTTAACTTCTCGGCGGATGACGTCCTTATGTCCTCAAAGGCGCCGCTACGTAATGTGACTAGCGTAGTATAGAAGTCGCCGTGTATCCTATATTTTCTAACTTCTTCTTTATTATATGCTATTCTATATGCTAGGGGTATATTATTTCTATCTATAAATATCCTTAAAAACAGTTTAATTCCTCTATCTACAGAATTACCTCCATTGTTGTTAAAGATAAACCTTCTGACATCTTCTTCGAATCTCTCTATACGTTTTTCTTTTAAAATCCAAATATAGGTTCCTCCTTTATTTTCTATCGATTCTATTATATTTATCAATTTGTTTATATGTATATTTATATTATCAATTTTATTACTAGAAGATAAAAGTAGAAGAGATCTCAATTTAGATGCAGAGATCTCCCCGCCTGTCTTTTCAAAAGCTTGGGGATATCCTTCTAAGAGCTCATCGGTCTTTACTCTACTATAGCTCACTAAATATGTCAATATAATAATATATCTCATTAATTCGTTAATATTCTTTATATTAGATAAATTGGTTATAATGGTGGAAATATCGGAATTCCTATATGTCTCTATTATAGATCTTATCTGAGATGCCGTATATTTCAGGTCTTTGGGCATGGTGGACACTACGCTGTCCTCTAGCTCGATTCCGTATCTCGCTATCGCGTCCCTTACGGATTGAGCCACTAAACCTTCTTTTCCCTTAAATTTTTATGGAGGGCCTTGTCGAGAGGGCTCGAGAGGCGCTTAAAAACGCCTACGCGCCCTATTCGAAGTTCAGAGTAGGCGCGGCGGTATTGACGAAAAGCGGCAAGATATACACGGGGGCCAACGTGGAAAACGCCAGCTACGGCTTGACCGTATGCGCCGAGAGAGTCGCCGTGTTTAAAGCCGTATCTGAGGGGGATAAGGACATAGAGGCCGTCGCCGTGGTCGTAGAGTCGGAGGAGCCCGTCGCCCCCTGCGGCGCATGTAGGCAAGTCATAGCTGAGTTCAACCCCAACGCGCTTGTGATAATGGCCACCGCCGACGGGAAGAAGGTAGTTACGGCGAACCTGAAAGACCTCTTGCCCATGCCCTTTAGGGGCGATGCGTTAAAGCCCTAGCTCTATATAGGTGTTGGGATACTGGCCTTTTTCGTCCTTTTCGTACTTCTTCATTATATCCCATATGGCCAACAAAGCCGTGCCTGTCGCGAATAGGGCCTCTAGACTCGGCGATGCGTCTCTGCCCTTCAGCACTACCTCCATAAATACGTAGTCGCTTCCGACTTCTACCTTGCTGTTGGCATATTCCAGCTTGACGCAATCCACCGGCAAGATCTCGCAGAGCCTTTTGGCGTTAAGAGGCGCGGTCATTTTAGCCGCACATATTGGGTCTCCCTTCTCTAAGGCGCCTGACCTTATGGGCCCCGTCGAGGTCAAATGTATATATCCAGACGCCCTAATTATGTAGCCCAAATCGGGCCTATCCACCTCAGCTGGAGGGGGGACTGCCTCCTCTAACTTAAGCCCGACGCCTTTAGCCTTGACGGCTACGCCTAACTTCTTTATGTTCATAGCGCCGGCCGCTATGGAGCCCACCAACGCGCCGAACAACGCGTCCATCTCCACGCCTGTCTTCCAAGTCGTCCACGCCTTGACCTCCACCAAGTCGTTCCTACACGTAGCAGAGGCGGATAGGGGTACCGGATGCAGTAGGGGTATGTACCTATATGCCGCCTTGACTGAACGGGGGCCGTAGGCCGAACACGCCTCTATGTTCTTCACGTCGGCGACTGCGAAGCCCTCAGCATATCTCTCCACGTCGCTTTTAGCCGATATGTCCACCATCATGACCCGAAATGACGACCTGATAGAAAAGTTATCTGCACAAAGTAAATAACGACGACCTATCCTTATACGTGCCTAATGATGTAAAGGTGAAATATAGGATCTGGGTCGAGTGGAACGGCAACCAGATCATAGGGCCGGGTATATACGACATATTGAAGGCCATAGATGAAACGGGCTCTATAGCCTCTGCCGCCAGAAAGCTTGGATTTTCATATAAATTTATCTGGACTTATTTAAAGAAACTAGAAGATATCTTACAAGTTCCTTTAGTACAATCTAAGAGGGGTGGGCGCGAGAGGGGAAAGACCGAGCTTACAGAGGTAGGACAGCTATTATTAAAACACTATGAAGAGTTAAGCGCAGAGATCAACAGGCTGGTCCCCACTTGGGAGAACAAATTCCAAGAGGTAGTGAGCTCTCTAGATAAATACAGGTCAGAGATCAGCGCAGAGGAGGGCGAGGAGGAGCTTCCGTTCTACAGCGAGGAGGAATAACGTATCTTAAACGTAGGCTCTCTGGCGTGAACTACATGCGTCACTATGTCGTATAGCTTCTCGGCGTTTCTCTCCTTAATGGGGCCGTAGAGGTCTGCAACGGCCTCTTTATATAGACAGGGCTTGAGCTTGCCGTCGCTTGTGAGCCTCATCGTAGTACACCCGGCACAGAAGTAGGGGTTGTTCCAGTTCTTCACGATTTCTATATTCACGCCGGCCAGATTCAAGATGGGCCTATTATGCAGATCCCTCCTAGTATAGACGGGCTTGGCGCCCATGCTCTCCAACATCTGGACCACATCATCTATCGGCGCATATAGATCTCCGAACGCCTTAACTCCAAGGCCGACGGGCATGAGCTCTATTAGTTGCACCGAGGCCCCTATTGTCGATGCGAATTTGAGTATCGACTTCAAGGAATTCCTATCGTCGTTTATGCCCTTCAGGACAACCACGTTTAATTTTACCTTCATGCCCGTCTTAGACGCGGCGATTATCCCGTCGACCACCCTGAAGATCCAGTCTTTAGGTACGCCAGTAACTTTAGAGAACTTAGCCGGATCTGTCGAGTGCAGAGAGACGTTTACCCTCTGAAGGCCCGCCTCGGCGAGCTCTACGGCCATTTCGGCTAGCCTGAAGCCGTTAGTGGTCATAGAGATCTCGACGCCGTCTCTGTTCATTTTCCTCACTATATCTACTACATCGTTCCTCAAGAGGGGCTCGCCTCCTGTGATCTTATAGTCCCGCACCCCTATTTTGGACAAAACGTCAACGAGGAAGCCGTAATCGTCGGCGTCAAGGCGCCTCCCAATCCCTCTCTGCTGGCCCTCGAAATGGCAAAAAATACAGGAGAAGTTACAGACGTCGTTTACGACTATCCTCAGCTTGAGGAAAGGCCTTCCGAACTTGTCGAACAGCACTAGAAATTAACGATCTGTATTTTTATGTAGACGTGTAGTATACGTATACTTTAAAGATGGGGACCATCAATCGGCTGGAATGTTCCTTTCGGCGATACCTCTGGCCTATCAGGCTAGGAAGCTTTTATCGAAGAATTTTGTTATATACATAATTTTAATCTTATTGATGATAATTCAATCTTTCTTATTGAAAGATTATATAGTTGACTCATTATATATGGTACTACTATCTATTTTATACATACGAGGTATTATAGGCAGATACGGCATAGTGTTACGTATAGTCCTTTATGGGGCTATTGTTGGGCTGATCATAGCAGATTCGAATCTGCTCTTAGCAGAAATCTATAACATATATAATATTATAATCGATTTTATTGTAGTATTTCTTACAATTATCTTATTTGAACTATATGAATATACATATTATAAATTAGATAAAATAAAAGACATTGTAGCACCTGCGTTGTTATCGATATTGTTACAAGGACCTTATATGTTCGCCTTGCCTATACTTCAGGGGTTGATTTTTGCCGTATTTAACCTCCCGATCCAGCTCTATGGTCCCTTGGCGTTTCTTATATATTTATTAAATTATTATGTATTAATAAAAATTTTTGGTATAAATATTAATATATTATTTGTTTTTATAAATATATTTTTGTTTTTAATGGCCTTCTTTTTATTTAACAAGAGGGTGTCCTACAGGGCCGCGACGCCGCCTATCGGTTGGCTCAACTCGTGGCTTGGCGGCAAGTACTACGTGGAGGACGTAGTGGGCGTGGGGGGATTCAGCTATGTCTTAAAGGTAGCTTCAGGCAAACAGAAATTCGCCGCCAAGGTCTTGAGGTATGTCGACGATAGGGGGGTCCCCTTGGCGTCGAGTTGGGACGTCATTAAGATTTTTGGGCAGGAGATGAACAGATACCTAGAGGTGTTGTCGGAATACATCGTTAGGGCCTACGAGGTGTCCATACCGTCGGCCGAATACAAATCGCTCGATGACTACATGAGGAATCCGCCATATATGATATTGGAATATATGGAGGGGGGATCCCTAAGGGAATATTTAGTGGAGCGAAAGGCCCTCTCTATAGATGAATTTATAAGGATATTTATACAGATAGTAAGAGGTATTAACGATATTCATCGAAATAACCTAATTCATTTAGATATAAAACCGGAAAATATTATGTTTAAAGATAGGGAGAGAACTAGGGTAAAGATCGGCGATTTGGGCATAGCTAAGTTGGCCGTAGGGAAGGCGGTGGCCGCGTCGTATCTATCGCCTGCATACGCGGCCCCCGAGGTATTTCGTAGCCAGATGGGCTCTAAGGCCTCGGACATATACTCGTTGGGTTGTGTTATGTACGAAAGCCTTACGGGGATAAACCCGCAGTCGTTTGTGCTTAACGGATACGAGATTCCTCCGCCTGATAGATACAGGCCTGAGATCCCGCCGCAACTCTCGGCCTTAATAATGTCTACTTTATCTCAGAGACCTGAGGCCAGACCTACTGCCGAGCAGATCTTGACGGTCCTAGAGAATTATTTAAATAATATGGACGCCGTAGGGTAGATGCCTTGGCGATGTCCGATATGCGGCACCGAGAACCCGGACGACCTCGACGTCTGTAGGATCTGCGGCGCGTATAGGCCTACGGCCAACACGGTGAGCGCGTCCGATGAGAGGAGCCTTAGGGTGCCGCCGCCTTACAGGCGCCTAATCGTAGAGGTATTAGATTCGCCCGTCAAAAGCCTAGTGGGGCTATCCAGACAGATAGACCTAACCGCCACGGGCAATATCATAACTGTCGGACGTGCCCTAGATAATCATTTAGTGATCCCCGACCCTACAGTCTCTAGGAGACACCTAAGGATAATAATCTCTTCCGACGGCCTCGTGATAGAGGACTTGGGGAGCACCAACGGCACGTACTTGCTCCCTGAAGGCAAGAGGATAAATACAGCAAGGGCGGGCGAGGAGGCCTCGGTAAGAATAGGCAACTCCATCATAAAGCTATCGTTGAGGAAATAGCGTCATATCAGCTCTAGCGTCCCGGCGAGGGGCCTCGCCCCGTCCTCTTCTATTAGGAATGTGTCTTCGAACTGCGCCACAAAGCCTCTGCCCTCCTCTACGAGGACCTCGTAGCCGTAGAGAACCCCTTCGGACAAGCCCTCCCTATAGAACTCCTCGGGTATTTGGTCGAACCATCTGGGCGAGAACGGCAGATTATTCGAATAATCATATATAATATCTATATATTTCTGATATTTTTTAGATTTTCTTCTCATTAATCTAAATATCGTAATAATATTATTATCTATGACAAATCCTTTGCCGTTTGTGGCAAAGGGCTCCACGGCATAGACGTCGTGGACTCTGAAGGCCTGGGCGGCGGACTTATCGCCGTAATTGGGCACTATGTCCCCAGCATGTAAATTATAGCGCTCTATTCTATGTCCTGTTAGGTTGTAAATAGGCTTGTATCCTGCCTCCTTTATGCTGGCCTCTATGGCCTCGCCTACTTGCCAAGCCTTGACTCCAGGCCTCATCATATCTTGGGCGCCCCTCAG
Source organism: Thermoproteus sp. (assembly GCA_041287225.1). Lineage (GTDB taxonomy): Archaea > Thermoproteota > Thermoprotei > Thermoproteales > Thermoproteaceae > Thermoproteus. Next base: position 16,166 of record JBEULO010000068.1, on the reverse strand, counting down.
GGCCCTATAGGCGGCCTTGACGAGTCCGTCGTATGCGTTAGTGCCCAGGGCTACAGTAACAGCGGCATCTACTATATATCCCTCTTTATGGGCTCCTATATCTATCTTCACCACGGAGTTTTTCGGAATCTTCTTCTCGTCAGCCCTCACGGCGGTATAATGCGCGGCAACTTCGTTTATGCCTATATTAACCGGAAACGCCGGCTTTGCGCCTTGTGCTATTATGAACTGTTCTATTTTTTCGCAGAGTTCTAACACCGGCATGTCGGGGTGGATTATATTGAGGGCGTAATTGAGCGCCTTGTGGACTACGTCTCCGGCCTCTACTAGTTCCCTCATGGAAAACGTCTTTACGATGAACATATATAAGATTTTATTCCATAATATTAAAATTAAATATAATACTCTTATTGTTAATATTATATTCTATATTTACAATTAAAAGAGATATTGCGGTTTTAGTCATAGGAACACAAATAATTTAAAGGATTAGAGCCGGAGGACTCACATGGGAGCCTTAACCATAGTCTCCAAGTACATGATCGTGGCCCAGATCGAGGTAAACGGAGCTGTAGATAAGTCGGATATAATTGGCGCCCTCTTTTCGCAGACAGAGGGCCTATTGGGCAAAGACATGGACCTACGGGAGTTACAAATGATGGGGAGGATAGGCAGGATAGAAATCGACATACTTGAAAAAGACGGCCGCACCAAGGCCAGAATAAACATCCCATCCAACCTAGACCGCTACGAGACCGCGTTGGTAGCCGCGTTGATCGAAAGCGTAGAGAGGGTGGGGCCCTACCCGGCGACAGTCAAGATAGTAGAGGTTAGAGACTTGAGGGAGGAGAAACGGAATAGAATAATCGAGAGGGCAAAAGAACTCGTGAAGATGTTAGAAGAAGAGATACTGCCTGACACTAAGGAGATATTGGAGAAGTTGAAGGAGGACGTGGCCAAGGCGGAAATAATAGAGTACGGGCCCGAGAAGCTTCCTGCAGGTCCCGATATAGATAAATCGGATAGCATAATTATAGTTGAAGGTCGCGCCGATGTGGTCAACTTGGTGAAACATGGCTATAGGAACGTAATAGCAATAGAAGGTATAAGTCAAGGGATACCTCAAACAATTATAGAGTTAAGCAAAAAGAGGACCGTCACGGCTTTTGTCGACGGCGATAAGGGCGGCGAGTTGGTCCTCCGCGATCTATTAAAGGTGGCACATGTGGACTATATAGCCAGGGCGCCTCAAGGCAAGGAGGTAGAACAACTGACCGCTAAAGAGATCGCCAGGGCTTTGAGGAACAAGATGTCAGTCGAGGAATACTTAGCCCAACAGAAGGCGCAAGAACAAACCGCCGCCCAACAGCCGCAACAACAAGCCCCGGCTGTAGAGACGCAGCCCCTGCAGATCCGTTCGCCGTCTGGGCTTCCCGAATTCCTAAAAGGCAAGATAGACGAGATGTTGGGGACCTTGGAGGCCGAGGTCTACGACGACAAGTGGGGGCTTGTCAAGAGACTTGCCGTTAGGGAGCTACCCGACTTCTTGGCGTCTAATGAAGTCAACATATATGCAATACTAATGGACGGCATAGCGACCCAGAGGATAGTAGATCTGGCGGCCAAGAGGGGCGTTAAGTACATAATCGCAGCGAGGATAGGGCCTATTGCCAAGGCGCCTGAGGACATGTCGGTGATTTCCTTCGACGAGGTGAAAACTAGTTGAGGAAATCGAGCAAGCTCTTTCCCCCTTTGCCTGTAATTAAATCGGACTCCTTTATGCCAATAACTTCGGCGATTCTCAGCGCCGCAGGTATTATTTGTTTTTCAATATAGTAATCTATATCTATCTCTTTTAGATTTTCTATTAATATATATGGCTTAGCCCTTAGGCTCAATTTTTCGCCGCCCTTAACTATTACATATCCTATAGTCGCCCCCTTATGTACCTTAAATCCATGTTTCTCGAGGAGCCTTGCCGCATATACGTGGGGAGATACAACTTTATATTCATCTAAGTCCTTATCTAGACTTTTCCATATTATTAAATCATCTATATTTATATTGTATTTATTTATTTTATCTATTATGGATTTTATATAATTAATTATTTTATTTTTAGCTTCATTTATATTTTGGGATTTTAACACTTGTTCTATCACGTTGAGTTGCACCTCCTTTGCGAGTTCACACCAATCGCCTCTGACGACCTCAAAGCCCACTATATCTATCCGGCCGTCTTCTAGAAGGCCGGCGTAGCGCTTCTTAGATTCTGTAAATAAAATCTTTTTATATACTTTTTCTAATTTTATTTCAATATTATATTTATTATCTACATATTTAACTATTTTATCTATATTTGGGGAGTATTTAACGAAAAGGCTATCCGTATCGCCGTATATTACACTCATGCCGATACTTCTGGCGTAGTTTATCACATCCGCCAAGATATTTCTAGCAAATGCTGTGACGGACTCGGCGACCTCGCGCTTATACCACCTGGCCCCCATCCAGCCCATATAGCCGTACATGGCGTTTGCCAGGACCTTCAGGGCTCTTTGTCTTTCATCCAATAGCCTATACTCGACGCTATTGGGGTCAAGGCCGGTCATGGCGTTTTTCACCTCCCGCCTCAATCTAACGAGCGACGCCAATACTTGCGGTATGAAGCCAGTAGGCGCCTTTCTGAACTTGTGGCCGACTTCGGGGGCCTTGTAGACCCCCTCCGGCGGGTCGGGCTCGTCGGGCTCTAAATAGGTATCTGGGGATAGATTGTACCTCATCATTATGTTGGGATACATCGAGGTGAAATCTAGTACGGCTACGTCCTGATATATGCCGGGTTTCGGCTCCAACACTATGGCGCCCCTATAGGTCTCGTAGGGCCTCTCCTCTCTGTTTGGAGCCACCTCGCCCATGCGGTATGCATACCGCATGAGGAGCCACTCCACTCTAGCCCCTACAGACGCCGCGGCCACTTGATCCAACGGCACGCCTGAGACCGACGAGAGCTGTATTAAGTAGGGCAGGAGCTTTTCGCCGAGGCCGAAAGTCGATACGGCGTCCTCTACGGCGTATTTAATCAATAGGGGCCGTCTAGACGGATCGTCCCAATATTCATATATCCTATGGCCAGGTATCAACGTCCGTTCGTCGCGCCTCATTACGCCGAAATACTCCGCGGCCCTATCTAGAGTCTTCACCTTGATTTCTTGTATCTCGTCGATTAGGTTGAGGAGGTCTATGTTGGCTCTGCCCAAGACGGACCAGTGACCATACACGCTTTGTTGCGGGGCGCCGCCCAATCTATCGACGCCTAGATCTATGCCCAACCTCCTAGACCTCTCTACGAGATAGGGCCAGTCGAAGCCGTTAGAATTGTATCCCAATATCACATCGGGGTCGTATTCATTTACATAACTTATGAATTCGCGTATGACATTTCTATCGTCTTTGCCGTTGGCGGTAATTGTCGCCGTCCTGCCGGTGGAATCTTTGAGCGATATGACTATGACCGGATCTCTTGCGGGATCCGCCGTCCCGCGCTCGTTGTAGACCTCTATGTCAAACGCCAAAACTCTGAGGTCCGGCAAGACGCCTGACCTTTCGGCTAGAGGTTCCGGGGGCTTTTCGGCCAAATATTTCTTATATCTACCGATCTTGCCCCCCTCGGAGGCCTCCACGATGTGCCATGTAGACGGCGTAACGCCTGTATCTATCATGTACCTCATATAGAACCTTATGTCGGCCTCGTATACCTCAGCCCCTCTTAACGACAACGCGGCCTCTCGAAGCCTCCTCACATCTTCAGGTATTTTTGCGGTGACCTTAAATAAGGCTACGGTCCTCCCGAAGTACTTCCTCTCCACGGGCTCTATCGACTCGATCGGCGCGGCCTTAATCAACATTTGTTTTAGGTTTGGCGAGTCCGTGTGTACGTAGAAATAGGGCTTAAAGCTCCTATCGACGACAACCACGCGCTCCCCTTCATCGGTTATTCCGAACATTCTGATCTCGGGGGCTCCCCCAACGACCGAATACGTTATGTCGAGGAGCCAAAACTTCAACTCCACATATTTAATAGGGCATCTTTTTTATCTATGCGGTCTCTATTAGAATGCCTAGAGGATTTCGCCAAGATGTACGCCCCTGGGTCTCTCGCCCGGAGCATCTTGGAGTGGCAAATAAAGGAGCTCGAACGTAGGGATGTTGGAGGGGAAAATCCTTAAATATCCGGGGCAAGGCGGACGTTATGTCCAGCGACACGTCAAAATGCCTGGCGACTCTAGGCGCAACGCTCCAAGACTCCATAGGGAAAAGGGTGCTCGTCAAGTTGAGAGATGGATATGAGATAAGGGGCATCTTAAGGTCCTTCGACCAACATGTGAATCTGCTCTTAGAGGACGCAGAGGAGGTGATAGATAACAACATTCTGAAGAGGGGCACTATGGTCGTCAGAGGCGAAAACGTCCTCTTCGTGTCTCCAACATGAAGGGCACGCCCTCGATGGGGAAACATAATAAGGGGAAAAGCCATATACGTTGCCCTAGATGCGGCCGGCACTCCTACAATGTCGCCAAGGGGTATTGCGCCAGTTGCGGCTGGGGCCGCTCTAAGCGCTTAAGGAGGTATAACTGGGCTAAGAGCTAGAGGGCCCTTATCCTCTCGCCCACCTTGGGAATTATCGTAGTGATCTTATAGCGTATCTCTATAGAAGTCGCCAAGCTGACAATTTTAGAGGGCTCGCCGTGCATTAAGACGACCTTACGGGGCTTCGGCTCTAAGGTCTCGACGTATTTCATGAGCTCTCTCCTATCGCTATGGCCCGAAAATCCAGGTATCGAAACTACGCCCATCCTCATGGACACCTTGGTCTCCCCCATGGAGATACTCCTCACTATGAAGTCCCTTTCGCCGTTGAGTATACGTCTGCCCAAAGTGCCCTCTGCCTGATACGACACGAAGACCAGCCTGTTTGCCGGATCTGGGGCCAAGTGGACGAAATAGTCCAATATGGGCCCTCCGTTCAACATGCCGTGTGGGGCAATTATGACGCCCGGCTTCTCGTCTTGAGTTATACGGGCTATTTGGTTTATCCTATCTTCAATCCTCCTCGCCCTCTCAATCACTTCAATGCTGCCCGACGAAGTGAAGGGATTCACGCCGCCATATATCTCGTCGGCTATCTCTTTATTTAAAAAGTGTGGATACATTAAATAGGCATTTAATGTCTCTACGATCATGCCGTCCACATATATAGGTATACTCTTTAAATTTCCTTTATTTATTTCTCTATTAAGTGTATACAAGATCTCTTGGGCTCTGCCGGTGCTAAAAGCCGGAATTAATACCTTACCTCTATTCTCTATCGTCTCGAGGATTGTCTTCACTAGCGTGTTTTCGGCCTCAATTCTAGGCGGTTGTACGTCGTCACGACCGCCATATGTGGACTCCATTATCAACATTTCTACTCTTCTGAACTTATTTACGGCCCTGTTCAGCAAATTCGTTTTTCCAAACTTGAAGTCACCTGTATACAATATATTATAGCGTCCATTACCTATATGTAGGTGAACCAAGGCCGAGCCAATCTCATGGCCTGCATCGTATAACGTCAACTTCACGTCGGGCGCTATGTCTGTAACTTCCTCATAATCTAAAGTCACTACGTGATACATAAGGGTCTCTATATCGCTCTTGCTGTACGGCGGGATTAAGCCCTCTCTTTCCTTCAGTTCTACGTAGTCTGTCAGGAGGATGTATGCAAGATATTTAGTGGGGTCGGTCATATAGACAGGCCCCCTGTAGCCGTACTTGTAGAGATATGGCAGACAGCCCACGTGGTCCATATGCGCGTGGGATAACACCACAGCGTCTAATGAGTCCAAGTCTATTTCCTCCAATAACGGAAATTCCTCCTCATATTGAGAGGGCTTAAGGCCGCAGTCTAGGAGTATTTTGCTCTCAGTCGTGTCTACCAGTACGGCGCTTCTCCCCACCTCCATGGAGGCGCCTAGAAAAGACACTGTTATGGGCCCCTCTTTAACTACAGGTTCGTGGTGTATACGCATGCCTAGTTCCCTCATCATCGCCATCCTCTTGTCGAAGGCGTTATGATATATCGTCCTCACGTCTATTATGTCCTTAGAGGGCAACTTCATCATGCTGGGGACCCCCATTTCTATTATGGCGCGCCACCCTGTAGACGAAAATATGTCCCGCGCCAACTTCTTGAAGTCCCTCTCGGGCACGGCCCTCGAGAGGTAGACATACACGTCGCCTATGTCCTCGAAGTACATGCTCTCGATTAGGTCGGACGCTAGAGACTTGATAGTCTTTTCTGCCTCTTTTTTGGGCAATCGCACCGACGCATCGCTTCTAACTACGATCCGCTTCTTTAAGGTCTTTGCGAGCTCGGCGACCTCCTCGACGCTCAAATTTGCCGGGTTTTTTACATAAATACAAATAGAAGGCCCTTCAACTTCTATTTTAGATACTTCGACACTAGATAAAATCTCTTTAATTTTAGATTCTAGGTCTAAAGAATACGCCACGCCCCAAGTAGGACTGTGCCTTATATATTTTTCTATTCGGCGATTACGACTTTCTGTCTGGCCGAGAGCACCCTCTTGAAGCCGTCTCTAGTTATCACGACTATGTCTATGCCCTCGCCGGAGCCTGGGTCGTTGCGCATGGCGGCCCTCACCGCGTTTTCTGCCAGCTTGACGGCCTCGTCTATGTTGATATCGTCCTTATATCCCACCTCAAGTACGCCCATGGCGTACGGCGATCCGCTCCCAGTGGATATATAGCGCTCGGCGCTGAAACTGCCCAGCCAGTCCAACATGTAGAGCTGAGGCCCCTCGTCGTCTACGCCGCCGAAAATAGAATGGACTATGTATATCATAGGCCTTGAATAGAATAAGAGCAACGATGCGTAGTTGACTAAAGTCCTGACCGGTATGGGCCTTCTGTGTTCTGCCTTGTAGTCCCGAGCCAATACGGTCAATACGTTGAGCAGGCCCTGCAGGTCCGCAACGCCACCGCTCATGGTGGCCGCTATATGTTCGTCTATCTTCCAGATCTTCTCGCCTCGCTTATGGGCTATGTAATATCCCGCAGTGACCCTCTTGTCCGTGGCCAGAACTACGCCGTCGCGCGCCTTTATGCCCACAGTTGTTGTCATAGACGCGCGTGGAGTCGCGTTTTTATTTCTTCAACTCGACCTCCTCTGAGAAGTTTATCTTTTTCAACTCACCGAATCTACCGCCTATATCTGACGCTATTTGCAACAAGATATTTCCTATCTTCTCGTATAGTAGAACTTCGGCAGGTAGTTTGATCTGGGCCTCACCGCCGTCTTGGGAGAACGCCACAGAGATCTTATCTGGAGATATTCTGGGCATGTACTGCTTCAGTATATAGACAACTTTCTCCTCCCTAGTCGCCAGCTTCTTGACTACCTTGCCCCTCACTACGAGGGTCTTTCCGGCCAGCGGGTGGTTAAAATCTAAAGTAACGCGTCCGCCCGATATCGAAATCACTCTAGCCCTATTCCCCTCTATCTCCACTACGTCGTCTACATGGGGCACTATGCCGTGTCTGTGGAACTCCCTTATTGAGAGTATTCTTATCTTATTGGGGTCCCTCTGGCCGTAAGCTTTTTCGGGCGGTATTTCGACCTCTACGTCCCTCCCCTCGTCGGCGTTAAGGAGGGCGCTCTCTAGCGGCTCCCATAACTTGGTCTCGCCCAGCACGACTAGCCTGGGCTCGTAGATCTCTTCGGGCTTGTATATCCCAGCCTCTTTCGCCACGGCCTCGCTAGTCGTCTCTATCACCTTATTGTCGTCTTTAATTATAACGGTGTAGTCGAAGAGTATATAGTCTCCTTTGCTTAAAGTCATGGCGACGCCACGCCGACTTCTTTTTGTTTCTGCGAAGCCTTCTTGGCTTTGACCATCCTAGTTATGTAGCCCGCTATTCTGTTTCTAACTCTTTTGCTCTGTACGTCTGCGAGCTCCGCTACGGCTCTCTTATTGTCCTCGAAGTTCTCAGTAAATCTGTCGGGGTAGGCCTCCATCAGTTTTTCGGCCATGGACTTAATGTAACGAGGTTTAACTCTGCCCATTGGAGGGCCACAAATACTGCCTAAAAATACTTTTGCGCTAGAGGCACCACGTCCCATCGGCACCCATCGTCGCCTGAGGCCCCGTCTGCCGTGTATCTATGCGGCAAGTTATCGGCGGGGATTGTTATGTATTACTACTCTGGGCTTCACCGCGTAGCCTCGGCCGAGGCTCAGCTCCTTTATGCCGTATAGAAGCCTGCCTACAGCTACGGGCGCTCCGTCCTCCGAGACTACGAGCACCTCTTCGTTGGGCCTTAGGCCCTTTGAATGTCCCTTGATGAATTTAGCAGGCACGCTCCGGCCTTGAGATACGAATTTGGCGGTCTCGTTGTCGACCACCACATAGGGCGCTTTTAGGTATGCCGCGGCGTCCGCTAGGGGCAGGAGGTAGCCGTCGTTATTCCTATACGTGAATATCGGCTTGTCTTCATAGTACACATATTTTATTCTTTTAGATTTATTATATTTAATAATTATTTTATTTTTATCTATTTTTATATTTTTATATCCATATATATAAGTCAATAGACCGTATGCTTGTTCTTCGGGAGTCATACTTTTAATTATACAATCCGTTGCTATTAATGCAATATTGCGATATATGCGGGGCTCCAATTGAGGGCCAGCCGTACGTCATAAAGCTGGACAACGCGGTGCTTCATGTATGTAGGCGTTGTGCTGCGACGTATGGAGCAGTCCAGGTTGCAGAAGAACAAAAACGTGTTTCTCCCCCGCCGAGGCGCGTCCAGCCGCCTCCTCCTAGGAGGGCCGTTGAGCGTTATGAGGTCGTCGAGGAGTACGCAGAAGTTATAAGGAGGGCGAGGGAGTCCTTGGGTTTGAGTAGGGAGGCCCTCGCCTCGTATATAGGCGTAAAGGAGAGCATATTGAGGCGCGTCGAGAGCGGGCAGTTGGTTCCCGACGTCCAGCTGGCCAGGAAGTTGGAGAGGGCCCTCGGCGTCAAGTTGCTAGTCCCCGCACAACAGGCCGAGGAGGCCGCCGGCGCCCCTGCCAGGAGGGAGTTGACTTTGGGCGACGTGGCCGAAGTCAGAGATGAGGAGTAGGGCGCTGTTGGCATATGTAGGCCCTAGGGACAGAAGGCTTGACAGGAGGCTGGCCGAGTTCGGCGCTCTCGCCGAGGTCGCAGGCTACGAGCCTGTGGGCCCAGTCCTGCAATTCGGCGAGCAGGACTCCCGTTTTTATCTAGGCAGGGGCAAATTGGAAGAGGTCTCCAAATTGGACTTCGATCTGTTTATAGCGTATCACAGCCTCACCCCCCTACAGATGTACAACCTCAAGAGGCGGTTGGGGGTAGAGGTGATCGATCGGGTCTTGTTGATATTGAAGATCTTCGAGAGGAGGGCCGGCAGTCTGGAGTCTAAACTGCAGATAGAGCTGGCTTCCCTCAAGTACCAACTGCCCATGGTCAAGGAATATCTGCGTAGGGCCAAAATGGGGGAGCAGATCGGCTATATGGGCGCCGGCGAGTACGCAGTGGACGCCTACTATAGGCATATGGTCAGCAGGATATCCTACATAAAGAAGAGGCTAGACAAAATAAGGGAGAATAGGGTTGGGCTCATAAAGAGGCGTAGGGACTTCGGCGTGCCTGAAGTGGTGCTGACGGGCTACACCAGCGTGGGCAAGACTACCCTCTTCAACAAGCTGACCTCGGAGCATAAGTATGTAGATGGGAGGCCTTTCGCCACTCTAGACGTATACTCGAGGCGTATTAACCTATGGGGCAAAGAGCTCGTGTTGACCGACACCATAGGTTTTATCGAGGACCTGCCGCCGGTCCTCATAGAGTCGTTTTACTCCACGCTACAAGTGGTCGCCGATGCGGATCTAGTCTTGTTGCTGATAGATGCCTCGGACGAAGATGAAGAGCTCTTGAGGGAGCTCCAGACCTCTCTAGAGGTCCTCTCCACTATAGGCGTATATAAGGAGAGGATACTGCCCATATTGAGCAAAGTGGACAAAATACCCATATCCGAAATACTGCATAAGGCGTCAATTGTCAGGAGGTATTTCGACGTCTTTGTGCCCATATCTGCCGTCGCGGGCTTCGGCATAAATACGCTTAAACTGCTCCTATTCTGGAAGGCTCCGGGGTACGCCATCTACGAGGCGAGGCCGCCCATAGGGGGACTTGTGTTGGACGGAAAGTCGTATCTCCCTGTAAGGATCAGCGAGGTCAAGCGGTTTGAGGACTCGGCTTCTACTTTATATACCGAGCTGAAGAGGGTCTTGTGAGCAACGATCTGCTGAATGCGTATTTGATAATAGTAGAGCGGAGTGTGTCCTTCGAGTTCAACAGCCCGGAGTACGGCAAATTGGCGCGAAAAATCGTGGAGATGTTGTATTCGAGAAAGGAACAGCTGTCGGACGACAGGATAGCGATATTGATGAACATATCTACAGCCGAAGCCCGAAGGATCCTCCAATTTCTATCTAAGGGAAATTTAATAGGGGTCGTCAAGACGACGACCCCCGACTATAGGACCGAGTACTCCTGGTATGTCGACGATGCCGTTGTGGCGAACGCCATAAAAAGGAAAATAGAGCTCGTGTCCAGCAGGCTGAGCCTCCTAGTGAGGGCGCTGACTGAAGGGACTTACTACGTATGTCCCAATTGCCATAGGCGCTACTCGCTGGACGAGGAGCTGGCATATAACGGCATATGTCCTATATGTAAAGTACAACTTATTTATGTCAACAATATAGATGAAATAAATAAAATAACAGAAGTTATAGAGAAGTTGGAAAGATATGAAAATAGTATTTAATATATTGAAGCCGTTCGCCAGGGAGATATTCGTGGCTGGATTCCACGGAGTAGGCCTCGTCGGCCATATTGCCGTCAAGCACCTATCCAGGAACTGCGAGGTGGTCGGCTATGTGAGGTACAGAAAGATGCCGCCGGTGGTGGCCTATGAGGGCGATAGACTGGCCCTACAGACCGAGATCTTCTCCTGTGGCAAAATAGCTGGCGTCGTCAACAACTACGGCCTCGCCGACGACGTAATTTACGATTTCGTCGAGGCCCTAGCCGATTGGGTCGTCAAGAGCGGATTTAAGCTGGCCGTACTTTTCGGAGGCCTTGATGGACGGTTTAGGCGCGAGCCAGGGGACGTCCTCAGAGTTGCCTATACTTCTTCCTACTTGAGGTCCGGCTATCCGCTAGGAGGCTTCAAGAGGCTGGAACAAGGCCTCCAGATAGTAGGCCCGCTGGGACTTCTGCTGTCCCACTTCGAGGTGAGGGGCTTCCCGGCGTTGGTGATTCTGCCCTATGCCGATAGGCCGGCCGACCCTCAAGCCGCCAGCGTGGCCCTCGAGCAGTTCGGCAAGCTCTTCGGAGTACAGGTAGATACGGCGGACTTGAAACAGCTGGCTGAAGAGCTCGAGCGGGAATACAGCGAGATGAGGCGCCAGTTGGAGGAGACTAGGAGGGAGGAATCTCGCTATTATATATAATATTTTTCACTACTTTATCTATTTCATTTAAATTATTTAAATTTATTACATTTTTATTACTTATATAGATGCCATAAGCAATTATATACCTATATTTTTTTAAGAGGCCGGCTATGTCGTCATATAGCGCCTCTACGGCGCCCCAGGATTCGTGTTGAGACAACGGGTAGACCTCTGCGACCTCTTCAGGAACTACGCCGAATATATTATCTATAAATAAAATATGTATATATCTCCTGTATTTATTTAATATTTTATTTATATAAATATATTCCCATGACCTATTATATGGCTTGAAGTCTACTTTTAAAAGTATAGCGATTAGTCTCTCCGGCGCCTCGTAGTTGTACTTCATCCTAGCCCTATGTCTATAGGGCTCGGGCCTTGAGTCTGCCGTATCGCCGAAAAACAAAAGGCCGCTCGGCGCGGGATGCGTCGCCGGGTCGTACTCCTCAATCAACTTGATATATTTCCTCATCACTTTGAGCGCGTTGTAGAGAGACCTATGGGCGCGCGCCTTCTCCTCTAGATACTCCCAAAGCGTCCCCTCATATATCCTCTGTTTTATTTCTAGAATCTCCTCCCTAAGTACGGCCAAATTGTGTTCGGCTATTAATAGAGTCCTATCTATTTTCGGCATTTCTCGGAGCTCCTTGACTGGAGTCTCGCAGAGCTTAGTGCTACAAGGCAGATAGTCGGTCTTTACGTCCTCAAGCCTGACCGTCCTGTCCCTCAGCATGATTCTGTCGTCTCTTGCGTATAGTATATACGATGCGCTGTCGAAGAGGTCGACGCCGACGGCTACGGCGAAGGGCAGAATTAACGGATGGCCGGCGCCGAATAGATGTAGAGGCGCCTCGCGGCCCATGTGGAGCTTCGCCGTCAGCACCATATCGATAATCTCGTCGAATCTGTACTCTTCAAGTAGGGTAGTGGGGCTACCTATTGCATATATATCGAAGGGCAGTCTGGACATGAATCTAGCAGATTTGGCGAGAAGGTCTTTATGCGTCCCTCCTTGTATTGGACCTACTAACAACATGCCGCCTAGTTGTTCGCGCATCTCGACGGCGACGAGGGCCCTCCTGAGGGTCTCCTCAACTTTTATCGAGGCAGAGAAGTACGACTCCTCGGAGTCCATGGGCAGGTCCAACATGACCCCTATGTCGCTACCTATATCCGACTGGTACTTCAGGATGTCTTCAGGCCTTACATCTATGACGCCGTATTGGAGTACCTGGTACGCGCCTGAGTCCGTCATCAATACATCGCTCCAGCCCAATACCTTCTTTACATCTATCGGCTTTTTGTACATACTATAAATAAAATATGAATTTGTTATAATGTTATTGAAATATTTCTTTATTATATTTAGCGATAATTCTTGTTTTTTTGGATCTACTACTGGAAATATTGTAGGCGTCTCTAAGATGCCGGATTTCGTGTAGAGCTTCCCGATCCTCCCCAAAAGGTCTTTCGCCGTTATTTCAAAACTCATTCAGGACGTTGCTTCCTCATGAATTCCTCATATATCTGTTTTACCCTCTCGGCCAGCGGGCCCGACCCCTCTATGCCTATCTCGCTGACTCTTACCTTATCGCTTATAAGCACCACATTGGACTCCTCGACGTATCTTACCATTCCGGGGAAGTACTTCTCGGCGTATTTAGCAAAACCTCTTAGATCTATTTCTTTCTCTACAGCATTTATATATATAATATATCTAGAAATCAAAATAGATTTAGTATATTTATTTCCAGATTTAGTTGTGACATTCAGTAATATTATATTTAATTGGCTATCGATTGCATGGAGAGTTCCTTTATATTCGTCACCATTGGAGAGTCCGACTGTTACCTCCTTACCGAGTAGGTTGTTTATCTCGGCGACGAACCTCTTATTGGCCTCGGCCAATACTGACATATGCAATTCGATCTACGGCCTTTAAAGCTTTTATTCTTATAATTCATTTTATTTCATATAAATAACTTCATTTTAATAACTTTTATATTTATTGTATTTTTAACAAAGAAATATTGAGAAAAAGACATTAAAAACTTTATATTTTCGGCGAATTTGAAAGCACTATGCTATTAAAAGAAGTGGTTAAAGACGTGACCGACTTGGAGAGGCCGTTAAAAAGACTCCTCATGGAGGGCGATGCCGAAGCGGAATTAGAGCTTCCACTAGATATATTAAATATAAATATAAATAAAAATAGTAATATTTTAGTTAATATTGATAAAAATAAGGATGATGATTATAAGAATAAATATGATATTTATATGTGGGGCATATTATATCATAAAACCAATAATATATCATATATATCTATTGGCGGACTTATATTTAAAATTAAAATAGATTTACCATTTAATATAGGGGATAAAATATATATTGGGCTGAAGCTTACTTCTTAGCCACTCCCCCACTCTACTCTTCTCCAATATGTAATAAGCTTATTCCTCGAACATATCTAGATGGCATGAATTGTCCTTATTGCGGCTCTAGGAGGGTAGTAGTGTCCAGCGGTGAATATGTATGCGCCGATTGCGGTAGCGTCCTAGGCCCCGTCTTATATGTGCCTCTCACTAAACTCCCCCCATATGACAACACTATTAAGAAGCTATCTATAAAAATATTATTGTATAAATTAAATAAGGAAGTTATTACTTCAACTCCTATTAAAATAAACCAAAAAGAAAAAATAAAGAAATATATAGAGTCTCTATCAAAAGATTTAGAGGCGCCCGAGGAGGTCCTACTGGAGGCCTTCGAGGTCGTAGAGTCTATAGACAGACGGAAAATACAGGGGAAAAACCCGAAGGTATTAGCCGCTGCTATATTCTATTTGGTGTCGAATAGACGTAGGTTGATATACGATAAAGACGCCATAGCGAAGAGACTCGGCGTAAGTAAATTGAGCGTAAGGGATGCCGCCACGTTTTTGAGGAGGATATGCAAGGATTTGCGTTGAGGGGATTAGTCAAGCTTTTAGACTTGGACCATATTAGCGATAAAGATCCGCTATCCGCTAAAATAGGCGCTATTTTGAAGATTATAGGTAGGATATATTCCAGAAATTTGGACTCCACTATAGATTTGAGGTATAGGCTTTACTACAAGGCGCTTAGGTCTAGAAAATACGCCGTTTATTACCTCCTCAAATCTTTGGGGTTGGAGGAACTCTTCAATTTTCTCATAGATAACAATATAGAAGATATCATATTAATACCAAATAAATATATTTATATAACAGATAAATATGGCAAAAAAATAACAAATATATATACGTCGAGTACGGTAGTCGAAAGATTTCTAGTTTTCGCGAGAGCCAAGGGCTTGAAGTTGCTCAAGACAAATCCGTCGTTCCGTTACGGCCTAAAGTTGGGCCCTCTGAGGCTTAGAGTCTCTGTGGACCTCCCGCCTGTTGTTTCATCTCCACATGTATACATCAGGATACACCGCAAGACCTTCACCTTAGAGGACTTAATACGGGATGGCTTCATAGACGAACACGAGGCCGAGGTTATACTTAAAGAGATCGTGAGGGGAGGCAAAAGCCTAATAGTATCGGGGCCTCCTGGTAGCGGCAAGACGACTTTGCTACAAGCAGTAGATTTGGAGATGCCGTATTGGCTGCAAAGAGTTTATATAGACGAAGCCGACGAGTTCTTAGATTTACCTCATTTTAATCAAATAAAAATTTCATCAATAAATAAAATAAAGGAGATATTTGCTTCAATGAATAGGAATATCGATTTGTTTATTATTGGAGAGCTACAATACCCCGAACACTTCCAAGCATATAGGGTAGCTCAGGAGATAGGACTACAGGCCCTGGGCACTATGCACGCCACGAGTTTGGAAGGCGCCAGAAGGAGGCTTGAAGAGGTCGGCATATCCGCAAAAAACCTTGTCATAATACAATTAAATAAAATATATTCAAGAAATATTATAAGAAAAATAAAAGAAATCTATGTTGGATGAAATAATCAATATAAAAATAAGAAAAATAATCGATAGAGAATATAATAGATTTATCCTCACTAACGGCGCTCTTATGCTCCTGGGCATATTAGCTACGGGGCTCTCCTTGTTTATGTCTAATTCTCTCCTATATGTCTCCTTGTTTTCCTACTTGACTTATTCTGTGCTGTTGGAGATGGGCCAAAGGAGGCTTAAGGCCAAGCTAAACGCATTATTGAATAGGGCGTTAGACCTCAAAGAATTTAGGGAATATTCCAGCAACATAGAAGACCACTTCTCGCCGGGCGGTCTAGATCACATTAAAGCCCTAGAGGAGGGAAACGTAAGAATCTTGACGGAACTAGAGGAGGCCGAAGAGAGGAGGCTGAAGGCCTCCTCAGAAGTATATCGGAGCTTGATATCGTCCGTCAAATCAAAAGTCCGTATATCGTCTATTGCAGGCATAACGGCCAATATTGTATTAATTGCGGTATTGCCAGCCCCCCTATCGATAAAAATAGTATTTGTGGCAGTTTCTATTATCCTTCTATATCGTATAGATCGATTATAAAAACTAGTCGAATTTAGTCTCGCC
>JBEULO010000067.1:28205-33567 GCA_041287225.1 Thermoproteus sp. | reverse complement strand
AATTATCGTAAATTACCGACTGGGCGCCACCGCCCCTCTTCGTCCGGATGCGCCCTCCCCTCAGCCGCCAGTTTGGTTAAAAACGCCCTGATTATGACCGACGTGAGCAGTACGTTCTCCCAGCTCCTCTCTGCGTCCAGCTCCTTGAGCAATCTGACGGACATCTCGGTGGGCTCCCCCGGCAGTAGGGACTCCACGAGCCTCAACGCCCTCTCCACGACGGCCCTGTTGGCCTCCACGAGCTCCTTGACCCTCTTTTTGCTCCCGGCGACGGGGCCGTGGCCCATGACCAACACCTCGGGCTCTAGGCTCGCTATTCTGTCCAGCGAAGACAAGAAGAGGTCCACGTCGTTCAGATAGGGCACGCCGTACCTCTTGAGGACCATCTCGCCGAATATGGCGTCCCCCGCATAGAGGACCCCGTCGACTAGATAGCCCAAATGGCCCATGGTGTGTCCCCTCAAATCTACGGCCTCTATGCCCTCTATCTTGTCGCCCGGCTTGACGACGCCGGACACCGCCAGATCCCTCCCCACGTATATGGCGTCCGGCACGTAGAAGCCGTGGGTGAAGAAGAGACGGGCTCTAGTGCTGGCGACCAACATCTCCTCGCCCCAGGGGGCGTAGACCTCTGCCCCCTCCGGCACGGCCGTCAAGTGGTCTGCGTGGTAGTGGGTCAACAAGACGGTCGGCCTTCCGGCTGCCGCCTTTAATATCTCGGCGGCCCTGTCGGCGGGGGTGCCCGGGTCTACGACGTAGCGCCCCACCACGAGGGTGTTGGGCGAGCCCTTGATGAGGACTATCCCCTTTCTCAGCTCCATATAGCATAGGGGGCTCCACTATATAAACGCGCAGTCCCTATATGCCGTCCCAAATAATCTTTTTATCTATGTCTGATCACAAATTTATGGGCGGTGTGATCGAATCCATAAGGAAGGAGCTGGAGCCCCTCAACGAGGAGATCTCGGCCTCTGTAGGGGCGCCGAGCCGCAAAATGCTCGTCAAATTCGTCCAAAACCAGCTATATATAGTGCCGCACGACCTTAAGGCCCTCTCCGCCTCTATGGCCAAGGCGAAGGCAGACGACGAGTATAAATTCATCAAGTCGCTAATAGACGGCGACTACTCGGCCCTACAGGCTCTGCGGCGCCTCGCGGAGGAGCTGGGCGTGGAGCTCCAATGGGGCCAGCTCGACCCGTCGGCCGTTGCGTATACCCACTTCCTCTCCTGGCTTGCGCTCAACGGCACCATGGGCGACCTGGCGGTGGCCATGACGGTGAACCTCCCGGTCTGGGGCGCCAACTGCCTCAAATTGGCCCGTTGGGCCAGATCCAACGGCGTGAAGAACGTCGAGTTTTTGGAGATGTTCGCCGGGCCCTACGGGGAGCTCGAAGAGCTGGCGGAGGGGATAGCCAGGCGCTATGAGGACTTGGAGAGGTATAGATTCGTCGCGAGGGCCATCCAGCGCTACGAGCTGGAGTTCTGGCGGGCCGTAAGCCTTTAAGCAGAGGGCTTTCCCACCATGTGTCCATAGCTCTGTTCACCGACTTCGACGGGACGTTGGTGCCGCCAGAGCTCGTGAGGAGGGGCGGCCGGATCCCGCAGGAGCTGGACGAGGCCTTGAGGGAGCTGGCGGGGGCGATCCCCCTGGCTGTAGTCACTACGAAGGACTGCCGCTTCGTGGCGGAGAGGGTGCCCTACGCGGCCGCCTACGCGTGTATAAACGGGATAGAAGTCAGGGCGGGCGGCTACATGGCCGTCGCCGACGACTTGAGGCCGGAGGCCCTGGAGGGGGTGCTCAAACGCGCGGAGGGGCTCGGCGCGTTCCTCGAATTGAAGAGGACTGGGGACGGGAGGCCCGCGGGGCTCACTATCGACTGGAGGGAGTCCGGCGTCAAGCCGGAGGGGCTCGAGGGGGTCCTGGCCGAGGCCGAGAGGGCCGGGCTGAAGGTCTTGCGGTATTCGAGACACCCCTTTGCGGACATATACGCGTCGCGTAGGGACAAAGGCGACGCCGTGAGGCTCTTAAAGGCCCTGCTGGGCGTGAGCCACGTGGCCTATATGGGCGACAGCGAGAACGACATCCCGGCCTGGAGGGAAGCCGACGTGAGGATAGTCGTGAGGCACGACCTCAACAGAGGCCTCGTCGTCGGAGGGGCCCTGCCGGTGCCTTACGGCGACCTCCCGGCGTATTTGAGGCAGGTCCTCTGCAACATCAAGGGATGTTGATACATATAGGGATAGACGACACGGACTCCAATAGGGGCGGGTGCACCACCTACGTCGGGTACAAACTGGTCAAAGAGGTCTTGAAGAGCTACGGAGACGTGTTGGTCGACTACCCCAAACTCGTGAGGCTCAACCCCTACGTCCCCTTCAAGACTAGGGGGAACGCCGCCGTGGCAGTTACGCTGGACGTCCCCGAGGGGGCCGAGGGAGACCTCTGGGACCTGGCCCTGAAGGTAGTAGGCGAGAACGCCCGGGTGGAGGGCAAGACGAGCCCCGGCGTGGCCATGGCGGTGGGGCAGGTGCCCGAAAGGGCCGGGCGCGTATATGGGCTGGCCTTGTCGCAAATCGTGCCGAGGAGCGTCGTGGAGAGGGTGGGGGGCGTGAGGCTCTGGGGCGGTAGGGGCGTCGTGGGGGCCGTGGCGGCCATAGGGGCCTATATGCCCAAATATACCTTCGAGCTCCTGGCCTATAGGGAAGGCGAGAGGCCCAGGATAGAGCCGGAGCTCGTTAGGGCGGTGGAGCTCTTGACCTACCCATACACATTCCACAACCTAGACGGCAGGAGGGTCCTCATAGAGCCCAGAGGGCCCGACCCAGTGCTCTACGGCATAAGGGGCCTCTCCCCGCCCCATCTGATCTACGCCGCGAGGCTCTTCGAGGCAGCCGGTATAAAGGCCGCCGGGTGGATAGTCTACAAGACCAACCAGGCCACAAACGCCCATTTGGAGCTGGGCGTCCTGCCCGAACGCCCCCTCCCCTACTCGGCGTATAGGGCCAGGGCCGTCGTGCTCTGGGCTAAAAGGCATAAACGCCACGTCTTGGCCGGCCTCTCCAACGGCCTCACGGCGGTGGCCTATAGGCATTTGGGGAAGCTCGCCGCGGCCTTGGAGCGTTGCGTCGGCTGTTACGTGGAGGTGGCGGGCGGCATAAAGCCCCGTTCGGGCGGCCTCTACCTCTACGTGGAGAGCCTAGAGGTCCTCTCGCGCCTCGTGAGGCTGAGGCCCAGGTGCCCCTATTGCGGCGGCGCTCTGGAGAGCCTCGGGAGGGGCAAGGGGAGGAGGTGCGTCAGATGCGGCACGATCTTCAAGACGGCCGAAGTGCGCTATTTCTTATCTACGGCCGAGAGGGGCATATACGTGCCGAGGCCCGGCGAGTGGCGCCACCTCTTCAAGCCGCCGTGGCTGGAGTTAACGCCATTGGAGCTGGTGGGCAAGGCCGAGGGCTGGATCAAATGACGTGTGTAGAGCGGGAATACATCGCGATAATTAGGGAGAGGCTCGGGTGCCGGACGGCCGAAGAGATTGACATCGGCTTCGCGTCTGTGAGGCCGGATCTAATCTGCGGCGGGGTGCCGACTGAGGTGGAGTGCATTAACAAGGCCCATTACGGCGTCGGGCAGGCCCTGGCCTATAAATACGCGGCTGGCGCCGCCAAGCTGGTTGTAGTGGCCGACGCGGTGCGGAAAGAGGCCTTGGAGTTCCTCAAGTGGGCCTCCCGGACTACCGGCGTCGAGGTGATCCTATTCGTCGGCGACGAGTTCATTCGCGTCTGATGCTATACGGCGCGATCTCCTCTAGGAACTTATTCAAGGCCTTCATGTACGCCTCGAATTGAAGCGCCGTCGTGCCTTCCTTCCGCGCCAGTACGTGGCCCCTCTCCCTATAGGCATCTATCCTCAAGTCTTCTAGGTGTTTAAAGCCCCAGAAGTCGGTGGGATCCTTCCCGTAGTAGTTCTTCTTCTCCTCTACGTGCGCCGGCCTTATGCCGGGGAAGGCCTTGTTCAACTCCTCAGAGGCCCTCCTGCCCTCCCTCTCCACCTCCTCCGGGCGCATATTAGACCTAAACTGGTTCAACACGACGAAGGCGTGTAGGTGCGGTTGGTCTAAACCGAACTGGTACCTCATTATGAGGAAAATCCTCTCCAAGAACTTTATCGTCTTGGTTATCTCAGAGGTGCCAGGTCTCGACACGACCACGTAGTAGGAGGTCAGGCTTACAGTCATGGGGAATAGGGGGAAGACCCAGTTGGGCGCGTCTATTATGGCGTAGTCGTAGTGGTCTCTGAGAGGGCCTACGAGCGCCTCGAGGAGGTCCCTCCAGTTGCTGACGTTCTGGATGTCCGACCTTATGTCGTCTAGATTTCCCCCGGGCAGTAGGTCGAAAGACGCCTTCTCGGCGCCCAGCACTCTATGCCTATGTAGGCAGTCGGCCGCCCGCACCTCCCTCTTGGACCTCCCGAGGCTTCTGTCCACTAGGTCCTTCATGAGGGTCTTGAGGTTGCAGTCCTCCACGTAGTCGTCTAGGAGGTATAAAGTCGCCGATGCGGACGGGTCTAGGTCTAGTAGCAATACCCTCCTGCCGTAGATGGCCAGGGCGCCTGCGGTGAGGATAGACAGGAGGGTCTTCCCGACTCCGCCCGAGGCCGAGACGAAACTAATTGTCTGCATGGGAGTAGGAATACAGTTAAATTTAAGCGTGAGGAAGAGATATAAACCACCCACCTCAAGGGGGCCATGTCGGCTTTGGCTCAACGCTCTTGGAAGGAGCTCGTGTTGGTGAAAGACCACCCGATGAAGAGGATATATATAGAGAAGGTCGTGGTGAACATCGGCGTCGGCGAAGGCGGAGAGCGGCTGGAAAAAGCCAGGGCGCTGTTGGAGGAGCTGACGGGCCAGAAGCCCTCCTTGAGGAGGGCCAAGAAGAGCATAAAGGAGTGGAACGTCAGGAGGGGCGAGCCCATAGCGGTCGCCGTGACTCTAAGGAGGGACAAGGCCGTCCAGTTCCTCGCGAGGGCCCTCGCCGCTGTGAACAATAGGGTCAAGGCGTCGAGTTTCGACGATAGGGGCAACGTCTGTTTCGGCATAAAGGAGCACATAATGTTGCCCGGCGTGAAGTACGACCCGGCCGTAGGCGTGTGGGGCATGGACGTCTGCGTGAAGCTCGTCAAGCCGGGGCTCCGCGTCCAGTTGAGGCGTAGGAGGAGAGGCGAGGTGGGGAAGGGCCAGGTGGTGACTAAAGAGGAGGCCATAGAGTTCTTCCAGAAGGTCCTCGGCGTGCAGGTGGACTAGAGGGGCGTGGCGTATAGGGAGGGCGACGTCGTAATAGCCACGCCGTATATACCCGGCCGCAAAAT
>JBEULO010000067.1:0-28105 GCA_041287225.1 Thermoproteus sp. | reverse complement strand
AATAGCCACGCCGTATATACCCGGCCGCAAAATCGCCGGGCGCGGCTATAGGCGTGGCCGTAAGGTCTAGGGGGGATGGGCGGGAGGCCGTCGAGAAGATGATGAGACGCGCCGGAGAGCTCGGCGCAAACGCGGTGGTGAGCTTCAAGCTGGACTTCAACGAGTTGAGCGAATTTATGGACGAAATAGTCGCCTACGGGACCGCCGTGTTCGTCGAGCCGGGCCCCACGACGATATCGGCCGAATAGCAGAAATAAATAGGTGTTTCTACTTCTCTATGGTAAAAGTCGCTAAGAGGTCGGGGGCCGAGGAGGAGTACCTAGAGGACAAGGTCTACAACGCCCTTAGGGACGCAGGCGCCAGCGACGAGGTGGCCCGGGAGATAGTGAAGGAGCTGAACGAGAGGGTAAAAAAGAGGGAGAAGATCTCGACGGACGAGATAAGGAGGTTCGTCCTGACCCGGCTGAGGCAACTCGAGCCGGAGGCCGCCGACGCCTGGCAGTTCTACGACAGAGTCTTCAAGGGCAGGATAACCTTCGAGGACGGGAAGGCCGTCGTCGTGGAGAAGGGCCGGCTCTATCTGGGGAGGAAGGTGAAAGACGTCGGCGGGAAGGGCCTCACGAACGCCGAGGAGGTCAAGGAGATATTGGACGAATTGAAGGAGGACATGGACTATGGGCTGTCGCCCAAAGTGGTGAACGCCAGGCTCTACGCCCTCTTCATGGGCGTCCTCAAGAAGAAGGACATGCCCGTAGAGGAGAAGCGGAAGGCCATAGAGCTCATAAACAAGTTCAGAGAGGAGCTCGGGTGGAAGCCCTACGAGCTGAAGAGGCCCCTCTAGACGCCCAAATAGGCCTTTTTGACGTGGTCGGACTCTAGGAGCTCCTTAGAGGGGCCAGACATGACTATCCTCCCGTTCTCTAAGACGTAGCCGTAGTCGGCCACCGTCAAAGCCGCCGAGACGTTCTGTTCGACTAGAAGTATCGTGGCCCTTTCTTTAATCCGGCTGAGGGCTTCTAACAGCTCGGCGACCACCTTCGGGGCCAAGCCGGCGGAAGGCTCGTCTATCAGGAGGACCTCGGGCCTCGACATAAGCGCCCTGGCTATCGCCAACATTTGTTGTTCGCCCCCGCTTAGAGTCCCGGCTTTCTGCCTCCTCCTCTCTTTAAGTCGCGGGAATAACGTAAACACGTAGTCCAACGAGTCGGCCAGCTTATCTCGGGCCCTTTTCGGATATGCGCCCATGAGTAGATTCTCCTCTACGGTCATGTCGGGGAACCACCACTGGGTTGTTGAGGGCTACTTCGGGCGGGCCCTCGGCGATTATTCTGCCTTGATGTATCACAATTGCCCTATCTGCAAGCTGGACGACCCATCACGAGTAGGGGGATTCGGGACAACTTGGGGAGTAGACCAAAAGACGGGGCTCGCAGTATATACGAAGTTCTTGCCAGTGCCGCGTCTGGCCTGCCGTTTCTGGCGTTGGCTGCTCTCCTCTTCATACCGGTAGAGACCACATGGGGCGTGAGGGTCGTGTTGGAGCTTGAGATGTTTCCGACGCAAAATAGGGGGACTATATACCCTACGTGAGGGCTGTAGTGTGGATAGTCGCCGGGGCGATAACGGGCTTCTTGTCGCTATACTCCAACGTCCTTTCGGCTACGAGACCGCCATAGTCGCCGCTATATTCCTGTCCGCCCCTAATATGGTACCTAAAGGGCTTCGAGACGAACAAGAAGCCTGGCTAGCCACGATATGTTAAATCATTAGGGGTATTTCCCGCCGCTGTTGTTGCGGCTGCATCAACGCCTCTATGTTTTTCTCGACCAGGAAGGCGTACTTCTGGGCATGTTCCTGCAGTTTAGAGGTGTCTATCTGTACGCCCGTTATTTTGGCCACAGCATCTATGAGCTTCAAGGCGGCAGCCACGTCGGGCCCCACCCTCCCCACCAGGTCGTTGAGTATCGACACCACGTCCCTATGGCTTGCTATCTTCCCGCTTTCGACTAGCCTTCTGACCGCCGTGAGGAGCCTCGACTCGGCGAGGACCAACACGCCGTCTATAGACCTGCCGAGCACTGCGTCCAAGAAGGCCCCCTCGAGCCCGGCCACCGTGGCCTCCTTCAGCGGGGTCAGCCCGTACGACTTGAACCTATCCACTAGGTGCTCCTCGGTGACGAAATAGACCGCGTCGCCCTCGCCGATCGCGGCTGTGGCGGAGAGGCAGATCACGTCCCTCACTTTGTTCTCCTCGGCCCAGTCCAGCACCTTGCCCACAAATTCGGCGTATATCTGCGGGGGCACCGGCATGTGTTGTCTAATCGCAAGGAGCCCGGCCTCCTTGTTGTAGAAAATGCGGTGGGGCAGTTTGGCGGCGCCGTTGACCACAGCCACTACAGGAGGCAGTTCGGGTATCCTAATGGCTCCGATCTCCTCCATCTTCAAGGTGTCTATGACGTACTCCACCGCTATGACGCCGGCCAGAGAGGGCTCGGGGCATGCCAGCAGTAGGCTGTTCCTTCTGTCTCGGGGGAGGGCGCTGATCTTAAATTCGAGCTTCATATAGGCTTTAAGGCACTGCCATATAAACTTACAAGCCGTCGACGCCCGCCCATACGGCCGTTTGGCCCGGACGCGCCGGCGCAAGCCGGATCGGGCGCAAATTTAAAAGTAGCCGCAACAGAGGCCTACATGAGGGCGATTGTGTACCACGGGAGGGGGAGCTCGCCCGACAGAGTAGATTGGCTCGTAGAGCCCATAAGGGCTCTGGGCTACGAGGTCGTCGCGCCCAACATAAGGGACGTGGCGGACGCCTACGAGGCGGGCCTTTCGGCCCTGCCCGTCGCCATATCGGCGGGCCACAGCATGGGGGGCACCGCCGCCCTGCTCCTGGCGGCCAGGAACCCCGGCAAGGTGGGCTGTGTGGTCTCGGTGGCGGGCCCTGTGGATAGGAGGCTCCAGCTACAGTGGCTTGAAAGCAAGGGCGATAAATTCTCCAAGAGGCTGGCCAACGAGCTCGCGGCTTTGGGCTCGCAGCTGGACGAGACCTCCCCTTCGCGCTATATAGGCCCAGGCATGCCGCCTGTTCTCTACATAAGAGGCGAGAGGGACGACGTGGTGCCGAGGGCCCATGTGGACATACTGGTGGGCCTCGCCGATAAGTTCGGATTTAGGGTAGATGTGGTCGAGATAAGCGGTATGGGCCATACGCCTAAGACCGACGATGAGAGGGAAAAGATAGCGAGGGTGATAGCGAATTTCGTGGAGAAATGCCCTAAGACACTTTAGGTATTATCCCCTTTCCGGTCAACAGCCTGTTCACCTTGGCCTTGTCCACCTTGTAGATGTTGACGGCGACTTCTTTTATCAACTTGTCCGAGGGCTTGCACTTCTGGAAGCCGAGCTGGAGGCAGTAGCTGTATTTGTATATCTTCAAGTCGTTGGGGCCCCTTATGGCGTCTGTCGCTATGAGCTCTGCTATCTTGTAGGCGGTATAGAAGGCCATATACCTCACGAACTTCTCGTTCATGTCGGGATATACCGCCTCGGCCGTCCTTACGGACTTGACGAAGAGGGGCTCCGCGAAGACGCCGAGGACGGTCCCCGTGAAGACGTACCTAAGGAACCTAAATACTTTGTCCTCTAGGTCCTTCCCCTTGATGTCCACGACGATATTTCTTATCTTGGCCTTGACTTCGTCCGTCACTACTTCCGTTATGCCCCTGACTACGTCCAACACGGCGTGGGCCTTGTTCTCTATGTAGAATATGTCGTCGAGGTCGCCGGGGCTTATCGCGCCGGCCCCGTAGACCCCCACCACGTGGACTGTGGCCAGCTCCTTGTCGAATATGGCCTCGGTCGAGAAGCCTCTGAGGGGCTCCACGCCCCTCTTCTTGTAGGCCTCCCTTAAGGCCTCGACTATGCCGAGCCTAGTGGTTATCTCACCTCTCAGCGCCTTCTCCAAGACTTCGAGCGAGGCCTCTACGCGGTCACGATGTAGCCTTTTTATCTCCATTTTTGGGCTCGACGATAATTCTTGTGGGGAGCGGCAATTTCGACGCGGCCCTCCTCAAGGCCTCTTTTACGTGCGGCAGATGTTCCGGCTTGAATTCGATGTACATGAGGGTCTGTCCCCTCTCGACTCTCGCGGCCCTCCCGGCGGGCGAGCCGAAGTTCAGCCTCATGCCCTCTTGTAGACGGTCGGCGCCGGCCATGGCCAACATTTTGTTCTCCCTAATCACGTGGTGTGGATATACCTCCACCCTGAAGTAGTAGTTGACGTCGGTCACTTTGACCGAGAGGTATTTGTAGGCCATCTGGCGCGCGGCCTCTAGGGCCTGCGCCCTTATTTGGCCTCTCGACTCGCTTATCAGCCTCGCCGTCATGGTGAAGGCCGCCCTCGCGGCCGGCGATGTGTTGCCCATGTCGAATTTGGGTATTTGGACGTAGGGGGCGCCGTGGATGTAGTCCAGTTTGGTGTAGGGCGGCCCTTTTATCCTCCTATAACATCTAGCCGGGCGGACGGGCATGAGCTAAAGGAAAGACCGGTATATAAATTCTAGCTCTTCTTCTTCTGCATCAACGACATGACCGCCTGCACCAAATCGCCTTTGGCCTCCCGCAACGCCCGCTCGGCCTCCTCGCGAGTCGCGCCCGTCTGTTCCATTACGAGCGATATGTCTTCGTCTGTAGGCGTATAGCCGCCTCCAGGCGCCTGTTGGGGCTGTTCCCGCCTCTTGAGGGATATCGAGGACTCCTGGGTCTGGATCTGATAGACCAAGACCTTGTTGGGGAGCTTCAAGAGGGCCACTGCGGGCCCCTCGATGCGCAACACGTCGCCGTTCTTGAGGCCTATCTCCACATATGCGGCGTCTACCTCCTCCATTTTTATCCCCATACGTTTGAGGTACCTCTCAAGCTCTCTGGGGTTTAGGGAGAACATCAGCCAAAGAACTCGCGTACTGCTTTTAAAAGTAGCGCCGTATCGCCTTCGTACACGCCCTGCCCGAACGTCTTGGAGCCCCCGCCTCTGAAGCCCAGCTTCCTGAGCTCCGCCACGAGCGGCCCCACGTCCACCTCCTTGCCGCTGAACAGCGACAGCCTCCTGCCGGACTTGACGACAAGCAGGAGTCTGGGGTTCCTGCCGGTCGCCAGAGCCGCGACGGATTTGGCCAGCTCCTCGTCTTCGAGCTCCAAATAGGCCAGGTCGGCCTTCGGCAGGCTCTCAGCCTGTAGGGTCTTCGCGAGGATTTCCGCGTAGGAGGACAACAGCCTCTTGTACTTCCTCTCGAGGTCTGCGGCCTTCTCTAGGTATTTGGACAGCTGGGCCGCCGCGTCCTCCTTGCCGGCCCCCAGCGCCTTGGCCACGGCCGCCAGATCCGCCTCCATCTTCTGTACGTACTCAACGGCGTATTTGCCGGTGGTGAAGATGAACCTAACGACGCCGTCGGCGATGCGCTCGACCCTCACGACCTTTATGGGCCCTATCTCGCCGGTGCTCGAAAGGTGGGTCCCGCCGCACGCCTGCACGTCGTAGGGCTCCTCCTCCGGCCCTATCCTCAATATCCTTATCTCTCTGGCCGGGACGACTCCGCCTTGATATATTATGAAGCCGAATTTGGCCTCGGCCTCGTTCCTCGGCATTATCAAGGCCCTTACGGGCAGGTTGGACATGACCACCTGGTTGGCGAGCCTTTCTATCTCGGCTATCTCCCTCTCTGTGGGCAACTTGTAGTGGGTCACGTCGAGGCGGCTGAAGGGTATGTCCTTCTGGGCCCCCGCCTGCCATATATGCCTCCCCAAGACCCTCCTGATGCTTTGTATCAACACGTGGGTCCCCGTGTGCATCCTCATCAACGATATGCGCCTATCCCAATCTATCTCGCCGTAGACCTCCTCGCCCTCGCGGGGGGCCGGCCCCTCTATGACGTGTACTATCACGTTGCCGAGCCTCTGCACGTCGACTACTTTCGCCTCGCCGCCGTTGTGCACCAACACGCCCCTGTCGGCCGGCTGGCCGCCGCCTTCGGGGTAGAACACAGTGGCGTCCAGCACTACGTACTTGCCGTCTATGACCCTCAGCACTCTAGACCTGGCGGACCGCCTATAGGGGTCCTCGTAGAAGAGCTCTCTAGTCCTCGGGAGGTCGGCCACTTTGGACAGCTCTATGGGCAACTTGGCCCCCTCCTCGCCGCCCCTCCTGGCTTGATGCCTCGCCGCCAGCTTCGAGTAGAAGTCGTCGGGGACCTCCGCATCGGCTCCGAGCTTTCTAGCAGTCTCTCTAGCCACTTCGGGCGGGACGCCGAAGCTGTCGTAGAGCTCTACGAGGTCCTCCACCTTCAGCCTGCCCCCGGCCCTTTCAAGGGCCTTCTTGACTAGAGACGGGGCCGACTTCAAGACCTCCCTATACTTCTTCTCCTCTAGGTCTATGAGCTCCAGTATTATGTCGCGGCTCTCCCAGACCTCGGGGTAGTCGTCCTTCAGATATTTGAGGTGGAGGTCGAAGAGCTCCACAAGCGGGGCTTCGAGCCCGGCGAGCCAGAGGCCCCTCAAGACCCTCCGTATCAAAAGCCTAGCCAGATAGCCGGCGCCCGTGTTGGACGGCACGACGCCGTCGGCGATCATCCAGGAGACGGTCCTGCTGTGGTCGGCCAAGACGTAAAGAGCCTCCTGGGGCCTCATGACCTCCCGAAACTCCTGGGGCGAGACGCCTATCCTCTTCGCCACCTCGTCGTAGGCCTTCTCGAGGCCTATGACCTCGGGGTCCATCTGGCCGAAATAGACCGACGCCTTGCCCAACAGGTCCCGCGGAGGCTCGGGCACCCCCAGCCTCTGCCTCGCCGCCGAGAGGAACTGGCCGAACACCGCGTCGTAGATCGTGGGCGAGCCCTTGGCCATCCAGTATATCCTCTCGAGGCCGTAGCCCGTGTCGACTATCTTGAGGGGCAACTCCACGTATCTGCCCTCCTTCATTTCGTAGTGCATAAACACCAACGTGGCCACCTCCAGCCCTCTGACCAACACCTCGAAGCACTCGCCGGCGTTGCCTCCGCCCTCCCAGAGGGACTCCTTAAAGGTTATCTCCTCGGGCGGGATCCCCAGCTCCTTCGTGAAGAACTCATATGCGTATTCGGTGGTCTCGCTTATCCAGTAGAGGTGTTTGTCGGGGTAGTTGAAGGCGTGATGTGCCATCATCTCGAAGCCCGTCAGATGTCTGCCGCTCCTCCCCACCTTGTCCACGTCGGTCAGCCTTATGGACGGCTGGGAGATCACCAGCGGATTTGCCGGAGGCGGGACCGCGCCGCTGGTGACCCAGGGCTGGAAGTCGTATATAGAAGCGCCCACTAGGTACACGTCGTCGCGCCACCTGGCGACTACGGGGTACCTCTTGATGCGGGTGTGGCCGCGTCTCTCGAAGAACTGGAGGAACTTCTCCCTCAAGTCCTTAATGCTCTCTACGGGCGTACGTATGGGCGAATTGCCTATAAAGCCGTAGGGGACGCAGGGCTGGTCGCCGCAATATATCTGGTCCTCCTTTTTGGTCCAGAAGTAGGACTTACAGACGGGGCATTGCTTCCTGTAAAAACGATCCCGCTCGAATATCTTAGCTGAAAGCATCTAGCCCCATTGAATGGAGCTTTAAAACTTTGGCCGCCGTGGTTGCCCGAAACGTCAGCTCCGCTGAAGTCCCATCATCCGCTCTGCTGAACCCCCTTCTCATCATATTTAATCGATACGCATTTTGTATTTATTTTTGGACAGTCGCCCAGGACGTACAGCACGTCGGGCGATAACAACTCCAAGAACCTATATAGCGGCTCTTGGGGCTTGAGGAGAGGCCCCTTGACCACCGCGCCGGCTGCGTACTTATGCCCCCCGCCGCCTAGAGCCACGGCCAGCTTGGTGCAGTCGTACTCGCTGTTCCTATCGGCGCCGCAGTAGAGCCTATACGTCCTCCTGCCGAGCCTCACGAAGATGTTCACATAGGCGGCGCCCTTCTTCTGGAGCGCCATGGCCAAAGACCTGTATGATATCGGGAGCTTGACGGGGCTGTAGACCGCCAGCCTTTCGGAGGCCGGTATGAGCCCGGCCAGCTTATCCACTAGGGCCGCCAGCCGCCTCCCCCTCTCCACCATGGCCGCTACTGCGGGGTCCTCCAAGGCCTTAAGCCCCCTCTCGGCCAGCCTCTTCGCGATGAGCAACTTCTCGTCGTATCTGGCGTACCTCACGGCCAGATCCAACGCCCGCACGGCCTCGTCTCTGATGTCGGCCGTATCGGTCTGTCTGGCGGCTTCTGCTATCTCTTCCGCTATGGGGTCCCCCGAGAGGCCAAGCGCCTTGAGGGCCAATACGGCCGAGGCCGGCGCGTCGGGGTCGTAGTACTCTTGACGGGCGCAGGGCCTGTTCGTCTCGTGGTGGTCCGCCCTGAGCTCGGCCTTGCCCGGACAGGGGAGGTCCGCCACGAAGTCCCATTTGAGCCACTTCACCCATCTGCCCTTCTGGACGTCTGTGGGGTACGCCAACACCACGACGCCTTCTGGGTGCCTCCTCAAGAACAAGGCCGCGGACGCTATGCCGTCTACGTCGTTTGCGTCTGTAAGCGCCAAGGGCCTCCCGGCGATTTTCGCGTAAAGCGCGTCGAAGAGCCTCACGGCCCATATGCGAAGGGCATATAAATACACTATATCTGACAGACGTTGGAGCTGGGCTTCACGGGCCGCCGGCGGTGTTTCGAGGAGGTCAGGAGGTACGCCTTCGCCCTACGCTACGGTCCCGGCGACGTGACGTTGAGGGACTCCGCGGTCAGGGACGGCGACGGGATATCTATAGATTGTTCCGGCGACATACCGCTACAGCTCTTCTCGAAGCTCAGCGAGGCCCTTCCGGGGGCCGTCTTGGGGATAGACCTAGGCGCCGCCAAGAACGGGCTCGTCATGGTCTGGCGGGGCCGCCCCGTCCTCCACGTGGTGGTGCCGGGCGACGAGCTCAAAAGGATTCTGGAGTCCGTGAGGGGCCTTTCGGAGGTGGCCATGGGGTCCTCGCCCTATGTGGACCCCAAATACGCGCTGGAGGGCTTGAGGCCCATGTGCGTCTCGGTGAGGCTGGTCGACGAGAGGAAGGCCGCCAGGAGCAGGTATTGGCTCAAGGCGAAGTACCCGCAACTAGTAGAGGACGAGATAGACGCCTTGAGCTTCACCTTGACGCCAGGTATCGCACTGGATATATGCCGTAAACCTTTATAACGCCTCCCGGCTGGGGATAAGTGTACGTCGTGAAGTGCATCAGTTGCGGCTTCGAGCTGTATAGGGGCGTCGAGCCCAAGACCGTGGAGGCCGTCGCAAAGATGTGGGGAGGCTACTGCCCCAAATGTTATTCGCCCATAGAGCGGAGGCCCATCAAGATAGCCGTAAAGCTATTGGCCAGATAACACATTTATAGGGGGCACATCTAGCCGTCATGGCTGCCAAGAGGGACCTTTTGTGGACTGGCGTAGTGGCGAGCGCGTTGGTGGCGTCCTTCGCCATGGCCCTATACTTCAGGATGTATAGGGTCTATTACTGGGGCTGGTGGATAGACGAGTTCGACCCCTACGTCCGCTACTATCTGGCCCAATATACCCTCCAACACGGCATCTCCTGGTGGTTTAAAGGCGCCTATTTCTCCGACTTCTGGTACCCCTGGGGCGTCGACTGGGCCAGGGTCTTGATACCCGGAGTCTCCCTCTACGGGCTCTCGGCGTATTTCCTCCTAAAGCCCTTCGGCTTCGACTTGTGGCGTGCAGTGATCGTGGCCCCGGCCCTATACAACGCCCTCGCGGTCTTCACTATGTACTACTTCGTCTCTCGGTTCTCGGACAAGAAGGCCGCCGTCCTGGCGGCAATACTGACGGCCTTCGCCCCCACCTTCCTCGAGAGGGGATTCGGCGGGTGGTTCGACGACGAGGCTCTGACCCTGTTCTTGGCTCCGCTGGGCCTCGGCCTTTTGGTCGAGGCGCTTAAGAGGAGGCCCGTCCTCTACGGGGTCTTGGGCACGGCCGCAATAGGCTTCATAGGCTGGACTTGGGGAGCCCAGTTCTACATATGGAACCTGGTGGGCCTCTCGGCGATGGTCCTCATGGCGTATGCCCTCTTGAGGACCGCCCAAGGCATGTCTCCCGGCTTCTCCACGAGGAATCTGGCCATCTCCTATACGATCTTCTATTTCCTATTCGCCGCCTTCGAGTCGGCCGTCCTCAGATACGGCCCCCACACCCTACGTTCAGTATATAACTTCATACCCACCCTGGCGCTGTTGCTAGTAGACGGCCTCTACCTCCTAGAGGTCAGAGTCGGCCTCGCGAGGTCCTACAAGTTCCTCAAGAGGTTCGCGTGGATCATCGCGGCGGCCGTCGTGATAGTAGCGGCGGCCATACCCATACTCGCGTATTTCCACGTGATTTCGGGCAAGTTCCTGGCCACAATCCTGCCCTTCGGGAGGTCGGCGATCGTGCAGAGCGTGGCGGAACACAGCTACTCCAGCTTCCAGTTGGAGCTGGGCTCCTACGGCCCCGTGATACCCTTCATAATAGCCTCCCTGCCCTACCTCACAGGGCCGTACGCCCTTCCCCTACTGGCCTACCTCATCACGGGTAGCTACACGGCGGTCACTCAAGTCCGCCTATTGATATTGGTGGCGCCCGCCGCAGTGGCCGCCGCCGCTGTCGGAATGGCGCAACTCCTCAAGGCCAAGAGGTTCGGCTGGGCGGCGGCCCTCCTCGCTGTGGCGTCTATAGCCGCCTTCGTCCATCTGGGCTGGGCCACCAAGGCGACGTCGCCCCAACAGATCGTCGTGTCGGCCACAGCCGGGCCGTCGGTGCCGAGCGCCGACTGGCTGGACGCCTTGATGTGGATGGCCACGAGGCTCCCGCAGAACGCCTCTGTGGCTGAGTGGTGGGACTACGGCTATTGGGTGTCGATACTGGGCCATAGGCCCAGTCTCGCCGATAACTCAACTATAAACTCGACGCAAATAGGCACCATAGGCCTCGCCTTCATGTCGCCGGTGCAGATAGGGGCCCGCATATTGACGCAAGACCTCAAGACGAACTACGTGGTGGCCTTCATGCCCTGGACCGCCCTATGTGCGTATCCCGGCTACAACCAATTCGGCTTGTGGAACAACCAAGCCGTCCAGCTCGGCAACTCCACGTGGTTCGCTTTGCCCTTCTGCACGTTGGTGCCAGAGATACCTTCGGGCGGCGACTTCCTCAAGTCCTACTGGATGGCCCAAATAGCCAATCAGGTATACGGCTCCGGCGTCACGCAGTTCGGCCTCCCGGCCAGCTACGCCCAACACCTCGCGAATCCCTTCGGCTACTTCTTCACAGGCGCGACGCAGACCGGGCCCTACTTCGTCGTGGGCAACCAGTACCTAATAGTGCCGTTGAACCTCACCACGTTGCTATACACAATGCTCTTCAACATGGAGAGGGTCTACTGGATGAACGCCCTGCCCTACACCCCCACTTGGATATTCGCCGGGGTGCCCGCCGTCAACATACTCACAGGCAATACGACCTACCTGCCTTGGGACGTCTACTACGCCTACGCCAAAATACCGCCTCAGAACCAAGTCATACAAGGCTCCCTTTGTACTGTCTCCTCGGCGGGCTTCTGCTACCCCATATCGGGCCTAAACGCGACGGACCTCTTGACGGTGTCGCCGCCGCCCTATTTGAAGCTGGTCTACGTCTCCAAGCCCTACGGCTGGGTGGTCATCTATCAGGTCAGCTAGATTTATTAAACGTCTCGGCCACAACGGCCATGAGGCTCGCGCGTAAGGAGCTTCCCGACGTGGGGGAGTTCGTAATAGGGACCGTCAAGAAGATCGCCGACCACGGGGCCTATATATACCTCGACGAATACGACGTAGAGGCCTTCGCGCCGACGCAAGAGGTAGTACAGTCTTGGTTCCACGGAATTAGGGAGTACATAAAGGAGGGACAGAAGGCCGTGTTTAGGGTCACCTCAGTCAACCCCAAGATGAGGGTCGTCGAGGTGTCCTTGAGGAGGGTGAGGGAACAAGACAAAGAGAAGAAGTTGCTCCAGTGGCGCCGCGAGTTGAGGGCCTACAAGCTCTTGGAGCTCGCCGCCTCTAAGGCCGGCCTGCCGCAACAAGAGGCGTTGAGGTTGCTCTGGGCCTTCGAGGACGCCTTTGGGGACCCGCTGAAGGCCTTCGAGGAGGTCGTCAAGACGGGGCCCGAGGTGTTGAAGCCGTTGAAGTTGCCCCAACGCCTCGAGGAGGCGGTAATAGAGATAGCGAGACAACACGTGGAGCTCCCCGAAGTGAAGATCTCGGGGATAATAAAGGCGGTCAGCATAGACAGCGACGGCGTCGACAAGATAAGAGAGGCCTTAAAGGCCGTGGAGGACGTCCTCAAGAAGAAGTACCCCAATATAAACATCAAGCTCTACGTGGTGGGGCCGCCCCGCTATAGGATAGACATGACCGGCAGGTTGCCCAGACAGCTGGAGTCGGCCTTCAACGACGCGGCCCAAGCGCTCCAAGAGGCCGCCAAGAAGTACCGCGTCATCGCTACGATACAGCGTATAGAACAATGAAGTCGCTGTTGAGGCGTTGCGTCCGTTGCGGCGCGTATACATTGAGGAAAGACGTATGTCCCAAATGCGGCGGCCCCCTGGAGGTGCCTCATCCGGCCAAATACAGCCCCGAAGATAGGTACCAGCCATATAGAGTCAAGATGAAGGTCATGGCGGGCAGGTTGCCGGTAAGGGAGGAGACCAAGGCGAAAATTCTAGGGGCTTGAGCCGGCCTACAAAAGGACGCAATTCAACCCCTCCCTCCTCGCCGCCTCGCAGAGCGCCCCGTCGCCTGTATAGAAGACGGAGCTCCCCACATATTTCGCCGACGCTATTTGCAGTGCATCTGCGGCATATATGTGGTACCTGTCGATGTAGCTCCACGATGCCTTCAAGACGCCTGTATTGACGGGCACTAGGCGACATATTTTGAGTTTAACCATCCGCCTCATCTCGCCGAGGAATAGCCTCTTGAGGCGGTAATTAAAGCTCGCCCCTCCCTTATCTCCTAGCCGCCTTGTCGAAGGCGGTCAGCACCTCGCCTATGTTGTATACGCTGAAGGCCATAGCCGCATCTCCGCCGTAGGCTTTCCTAAAAAGGCCCGCGACGACGTCGGACCCCCTCTCCTTTACATAACGCTTTACAAGCGCGCTACTGTCCAAGTAGCCTATCGGCACGTCCATCTCTCAACTCCCTAATGACGGGAGAGACCTCCACGCCCAAGTCCAGAGGCTCTATGTCGAGAGGGACCTCTTGTGCCTCCTCGACCTCCTCAAGGGCCCTCAGCAGGCCTATATCGAGTCCCTCTACTATCAGCCTCTCTAACAGCTCAGAGGCCTCTACCCCCATCGAGGCGGCGCTCTCCTTGACTATACGCCACAGCTCCTCATCTATATATATGCTCGTCTTGACCTTTCTGCCCACGTAGGTATATACTCCAGAGTATATTAAGTTAAGTATATTGTGGGCTCAACGCCGACAGGCTGGCCGCATCTAAGAGGATAGTTAAAAGACGTATTTTGGATCGCGTCCGCTAAAAAATCCGTGTTGATGGCCGCTTTCTTATACGCGCCCCCAAGATACCAGCAAGCTCCATAGAGTTCTCGTAGCTCTTTCTCTGCATTTTGCGCGTTCTCGCGCGTCGGGGATTCCTTCACATATTTCGTCCAGCATCATGTGACGCTTTGAGATATGGCTATAAAAACCTTTTGCTTAAGCAAATATTTATCTCTATGTAAATTCAAGATCTTATGAAATTGACATGAGAAGTGCTTATTATTTATTAAAAGAGCCTAAATATAAATATAATTAAAGTCTAAAAGAGTATCTACATCTCCATTTTACTTCGATTATACTCATGTTACACTCCAGAGGACCTCCCCGCCGACTATAGATGCAACGGGCCTAAGCTCCCTATCGAAAATCGCGATGTCTGCCAGACAGCCGGGCCTCAAACACCCCACGCCCCTGGCCCCTATAGATTCGGCGGCGGTCTGCGTCATGACGGCCAGCGCCGTCTTCAAGTCTACGCCGATCGAGATCAAGTTCCTCAATATCTGGTCCAATGTGGCTGTGCTTCCGGCGAGCGTCCCGTCGCCTAAGACGGCTCTCCCCTTGCTTACGACGACCTCCATGCCTCCTAGAGAGTAAACGCCGTCGCCGAGGCCTGCGGCGGCTATAGAGTCCGTGACCGCCACGGCCCTCCTGGGCCCCGCCATGGATAGGACCAGCCTCACCACCTCAGGCGAGAGGTGCACCAAGTCGGCAATAAACTCCACATATACGTGTTGGGACTCCAAGAGGGCCAGGGCGGGCCCGGGATCTCTGTGCCTAAATTCCCTCATGGCGTTGAATATATGAGTGGCTCTAGACGCGCCGAGGGCAACCGCCTTCTTCGCGGTGGAGTAGTCGGCATCGGTGTGGCCCACGCTGGGCACCACGCCGGATCTAGCTAGGAGCTTGACCAGTTCGAGCCCGCCCTCCACCTCCGGCGCTAGGGTCATCACCTTCAAGACGCCAGAGGCGACGTAGCGGCCGGCTTCCTCCAGATCTACAGCCCTCGCGGGCGGCTGGGCCCCCCTCCTTGTTGGATTTATGAAGGGCCCCTCCATATGTAGCCCCAAGACCCTCGCCCCCCTCCCCACGTGGGACTTGACGGCCTCGAGCGCCCTCTCCAAGACCGGCCTCTCGGCCGAGACGGTAGTTGGGAGGAAGGAAGTTACGCCGTGCCTCAAATAGGCCTTGGCCAGCTCTTCGAGCATGTGGGGAGAGCTCGTGAAGTCGACTCCGCAACAGCCGTGGGTGTGGGTGTCCACGAGCCCCGGCGCCGCTACATATCCGCTAAAATCTACGTCGTAGTCGCCGCCGTCGGTTATATCAACGATGTGTCCCCCAACGGCCTCTACCACTACGTCGTAGAGGACCTCGAAGGGAGTATACAACACGTCGAACTTAAAGCGCATGAGGCGCCGCTGCGAGGGAGCTCCCGCTCATAGCGGCCCCTCCGGGCCTCTCGCGGGGCGAGGGCCGTACCATATTTGCGCCTATAATAAAATTTTCAACGTGACGATCTCGTAGTTCCTATAGGAGAACTGCACCCCGTCGTCTCTAATCTCCACGCCCCTCTCGACGCGGCCCGACTCCAAAAGGTCCGTCGAGACGGCCCCCGAAGGCCTCCTCCACAACCTCAAAAGGCCGCGGCCCCTCTTGTTGTAGGCCTCGTATATCCTAAAGACCAGCCCGCCGCCGTCCTCGGCCCTCTTGACGGCCTCTAGGAGCAAATTGTCGCCTTGCAACTCGCCGAAGGACTTGGCGCCGGCCCTCCCGCGGACCACCAACGGCTTGTATATCGCCGAGTAGGCCTCTCTAGGCACAGAGGCGTCCCTCCAGTCGCCCATATGGGGATAGACGACGATGAGCGCCTCGTCCTCCTCCACGTCGGCCAGCGGGTCGGGGAAGATGGGGGAAGTGGCGATCGATATGCCCACTCTGGACCCCCTGACGGTCGCGCCGTGCTTCGAGTCGGAGAAGAAAGATACGCCGTAGTCGGCCTCCGAGAGGTCGAACCAGTGGAGGAACGGCACCTCGAACTTGGCCTCCTCCCAACTGGTGTTGGCCGTGGTGGGCCTCTCCACGTTTCCGAAAGGCACCTCGAAGGTGGCCTCGTCCACATTGAGGTCCAGGTCGAACCAAAGCTTTAAGAGCTTCTCCCGATCCCTCAAGGCCGTCCTCACGGCTAGTTCGACCCGCCTGCTGCCCGCGTAGAGCCTCACCTCCTCCACCACAGTCGAGTTCAAGAAATTGAAGTGGAGCCTCGCCGAGGCCCTATAGGGCCCCGACTCGACCACCTCCGCCTGTTGGAGGGAAGCCCTCAGCCCCCACCTCTCGAAGCCCTGCTCGACATCCCAAGCGTCCCACACGCCCATGTTCTCGTGGGCCACGAAGACGTTGCCCTCGCCCCTCAAGACCTCGCGCCCCGCCTCCTTGTCGTATATGGACTTCAAGGCGCCCGTCCTCCCGTCGATTACCACCATCAACAGCCCGTTCTCCAACACGTAGTCGGAGCTGGACACATAGGCGCGGGCCCTGTCCTCAACCCGCGCGGACTTCACCTCGACGTAGCCGAGCGGGGGGAGCTCCACCGGCGCGATACATCCGCCCTCCACCTTCTGGCACCCCTCCACGTCGGCCTGGACGTACTCCAGCCGCCTCCATGGCAGGGGGTTAAACGCGAGGGGCGAGTCGCCGGGACCCGCCAGAGCCGCCGCGGCCCTCTCGGCCTGGGCCCTCGCCTTGTTAATCGCCTCTTCGAGCTCGGCGTAGACGGTCCTATATACGTCGTATATGGCGCTCCCAGGCAGGACGTCGTGGAATTCGCCCTTTAGGAGGACTTTCCACAACGGCTTGGAGTCGAACTCGATGCCCGCCAGGGCGCTCCAGAGCTCCGCCTCTTTGAGCCACCTCTCGGCCTCTGCGTGTAGTCGTTTCATCTTGCTGTGAGAGGTATAGACGCCCCTATGGGCCTCCAAGTAGAGCTCGCCCCTCCACACCGCCTTGGGCCTCGGCTCGTAGGGGCCTGTCAGCTGTACTGACGGGAGCACTGGCATTTCGTCGACGGCCTCGGCCCTGTACAACATCTCCTCGGTGGGGCCGCCCCCTCCGTCGCCCCAGCCGAAGGAGTAGAGCACCGGCCCCTCGCCGCCCCACGAGCGGGACTGCTCCAACACCGACCTGGCCGTGAAGTCGCCGTTGTAGCCGCCCTTGCCGAAGCCGAAGGCGACGGCCGGGATGGAGGTCCCGTCCAGGGCGACCCAGAGGAACTCGTTGTGGGGGAACCTATTGGTGTCGTTCCAAGCTGTCTTGTGTGTGGCGAAGAGCCTAAAGCCGGAGAGCCTCGCTATTTGGGGCAACTGGGCCGAAAAGCCGAAGCTGTCCGGCAGCCAGAGCACCTCGGCGGTCCTTCCAAACCTCTCGAGGAAGTACCTCTGGGAGTACAACATCTGCCTGGCCAGAGACTCCCCGGAGACCAAATTGGTGTCGGGCTCCACATATCCTCCAGCCAGCACCCAAAGGCCCTCCTCGACCGCCCCCCTTATTGCGTCCATAAGCCCGGCCTCCTCGGCCCACTCGTAGTAGAGCGAACTGCTCTGTACGTATCTGAACTTCCTGCGGGACATGAGGGTCAAGACCGTCGAGAAGGTCCTCTCCACTTTCCTTTTAGTCTCGTCGAAATTCCACAGCCATGCGGCGTCTATATGGGCGTGGCCGAAGGCCGCCAGGACGCCCCTCTTGCCGTAACGCCTCCTCAACTCCGCCAGGCCCTCCCTCAACTTGGCGAGGGCGCCCTCGAAGTCGGGCCGCGCCTCTCTGTAGCCCGCCTCCTCTCCGACTCCCGGCGGCATGTATTCGAGGTATTGGGAATAACGCCTATCGAACATGATCGCCACCTCCATCTGGCCTATAGACACGCCTAGGAACAAGCCCCTGAGGGCCGAGTCGAGGAGCGACAGCAGGTCCTCCGCCGCTGGGTGCCCTGGCCCCAGCGCCTCGGCCAGCTCCAAAGCCGTAGCCGCGTAGGCCCACAGCCTGAACCCGGCCTCGTCCCTCTCGGCGTATATGGGGACGCCGGGGCTCGGGGCGACCTTCTGGCCGAAATCGGCGTAGGGGCTCAGGCGGAGCTCCACTTTATGCCTTCCGGGAGGCAGAGGCACGTAGAAGTGGGCGGAGTCCAGCTCGAAGTAGGGCCTCCCGTCGAGGAGGACTAACGCGGAGCCCCTCCTGTCCTTGAAGAAGAGGCACGCGCCCTCGCCCCCCTCCACGTCGAGGCCGCCGTCCCTCCACTCAAGCCTTTTGACGTCCCTAAAGGAGGAGGCCAAGACGAAAAAGACGCGCCTTCTGAGCGGCTCCAGCCGCGCCTCCCAGCTCATTTCTTGAACAACTCCAAGATCGCCGCGAAGTCTTGTTCCGAGAGGCCGAGGCTCTCGGCCAGCCTGTAGAGCTGTAGCGATATGGCCGACAGCGGGACCGCGGCCTTTAGCCTCCTCGCCTCTTGTTGTACCAACTCCAAGTCCTTCCTCATGTGCTTCATGGCGAACTGGACCGAATAGTCGCCGGAGGCCATTTTGGGAGCCTTCAGCTCGCTCGTAGGCGAGCGGGCAGAGCTGTATCTGGTCAGGAGCTCTGCGAGGAACTGGGGGCTCAGCCCGGCCTTCAAGCCGAAATTAAACGCCTCGGCCATGGCCGCCACATAGGCCCCTATGAGCAGATTGTTGACCAATTTGGCGTAGAGGCCATATCCGTTAGGCCCCACGTAGACCACAGCGCTGGCCGTACGCCTCAACACGTCCTCGACGGTCCCGTATTTCTCCCTGGGGCCTCCCACCAACACTACGATTTGTCTCTTCTCCACCGCGACGGATGTGCCTATAATCGGCGCGTCGAACATAACGCCTCCCTGTTGCGCCACGCGCGCCGCGAGCTCCTGCGAGGTGGTCGGCGATATGGTGGACATATCCACCAACATCTTGCCGGAGATGTCGGGCAATAAGGAGGATACCGTCTGCGCCACGGCCTCGTCGTCGGAGAGCACGGTTATGACCATGTCGACCTTCTTGACGAGTTCGGCCGGCGTAGAGGCGGCCTCCACGCCGTATTTCTTAGAGAACTCCAAGGCCTTCTCTCTAGACCTATTATATACGACGGACAACAGCCCGTCGGATTTGAGATTGGCGGCGATGCGCCAGCCCATCACGCCGAGCCCTATAAGGCCTACGCGCATGGACATGAGACTCCGTCGAGAATAAAAACTTCATGATGCCCGACTCTTCGACTTGCCCCCACCTCGCGTCTGTCCGGGCGCCCCGGATGGCTGGGGGTCCCAAGGCGTCTGCGGCCTTGGGACGGCCCGCGCCCGGGCGTGCAACTGCCGGCCCGGGCTAGCCGGCGGGCCGAGCAATCGGCGCTTCTTGTCTCAACTTCCCGAAGGGGGTTATTGGCTTTGTTGCCGGCGGTGAGGTTTGAGGCAAATCGGCGGCCGGGCCGCAGGCGTCGGAATTCGGCCGCGTGCAACTGATACGTATTACCTCCTACTGGCCGCGCCGTATTGAGGTAGAGGGCCCTCTTCAACTCAAGTTTTTTATTGGGCGGCGTTATTGGGTCCGTGATTAAAGCCGCCCTTTTCGACTTCGACGGCACGTTGGTCGACGACGTAGAGGCCAAGAAGAGGGCCCAATTCGCCGTCGCTAAGTTCTTGACGGAGCGCTACGGCGTTAGGCTCCACAAGACCGCCGACTTGATAGCCCAAATAGACGAGGAGTTCGACGTCATGCACGAATACAAGAGGGACGCCAGATGGAGGGAGCTCTTCAAGAGGCTCGGCTTTATATACGACGAAGAGATAGGGGCGACTCTGACCGATATATATTTCTCGGAGTATATAACCGCCGCGAGGCCCTACAAAGACGCGTTGGTCCTCCTCCACTTCTTGAGGGGGAGGGTCAGACTCGGCATAATAACCGACACGGACGGAGTGCCCGGCCTCAAGAGGGAGCGGCTGAGGAGGAGCGGGATACCGCTGGAGCTGTTCGACTTGGTCGTAGTGGCCGGCGAGGATACGGGCTACACGAAGCCCTACGCGGCCCCCTTCAGTTTCGCCCTGGCCAAACTGGGGCTGGAGCCCTGGCAGGCGGTCTACATAGGCGATAAGGCCCATGCCGATGTGCCGGGGGCCAGGGAGGCCGGGATGTATACGGTAATTGTGAGTAGAGGCAAGAAGATGGAGCTCAGGACGCCCGAGGAGAAGCCCGACGTGGTCTTGGGCACTCTGGCCCAGCTCCAATTTGCGATCAAATGGCCCGAGAGGAGGCTATAGGTACCTCCTCAAGTCGTCGGCTCTCCTGGCCGCGGCCCACTCCTCCTCTGCGGTCCTACACACGACGCCCAGCTCGACGCACCTCGCCTTTATCTCCCCCGCCTTCCTCGCCCACCAGCCCCTGTCGATGCGCGGCCTGAGCCCCAGGGCCGACAACATGGAGTCCGCGCCCGGCCTCGGCCGATACCTATCGATGATCACCTCGCTTTTGGTCTTCTTGGCGACCTCCAACACCGGCATATAGTCCTCCTCGCCGTCGTTGACCCCCTGGAGCAACGGGCCTAGGAACACCCAAGTCTTGACGCCGAGCTCCGACAACATATGTAGGGCATACGCCCTGGCCCTAGGGGGAGGGGCCTTCGGCTCCAAGAGGCGGGCCGCCTCCTCCCTATATGTGGTGATAGTGATCCCCACGTCCACCTTATCCCTATAGACGAAAAAGAGGTCCATGTCCTTCAGCACGAAGGTCGATTTGGTCTGTATCGAGGCCTTGAAGCCCGCCTGGAGCAACACCTCCAGCGACCTCCTAGTCAGCCTGTATTTGGCCTCGACGGGCTGATAGGGGTCCGTTATGGTCGATACCCCCACGACGCCGGGACTGTAGGCCTTCACCTCACGGGCCAAGACCTCGGGGAGGTTGACCTTGACGTAGACGACCTCGCCCCAATGTTCGCCGGGCTCGCCTCTGGTGAAGTCCTTCGCGTAGCAGTAACGACAGGCGTGTAGACAGCCGAGATATGGATTCAAGGCGTAGTCGTATTCGGGCAGGCCTGACTTGGCGAGGCCTCTGTCGGTCCTTATCTCGACTATCTTCACAACTCTATCCTACATCTATTCAAGGTGCCCTCGAACCCGCT
This sequence comes from Thermoproteus sp., assembly GCA_041287225.1. Lineage (GTDB taxonomy): Archaea > Thermoproteota > Thermoprotei > Thermoproteales > Thermoproteaceae > Thermoproteus. The sequence goes on along the minus strand of JBEULO010000067.1, from coordinate 7,300 downwards.
GGTCTTGACGGCGCTGGCGTAGAGAGATCCGCCGTCTTCTGTGATCATCACCGCGTTGTCCGAAAAGGCGACGAGCCCCCGCTCTTCGACGACAGAAGCTACGAGCGGGATCCCGGCCTCCCTCAACATTTTGGTGTTCCTGTAGAATATCTCCAAAGCGACGTCGCGGCCCAACAGGGCGAACTCTATGTCGAGCCAGTCGGTCATCAAGACGTCCGGCCCTACCTCCTCTACGGCCTTATACAAGCCGTAAGTCAGCCACCAATACCGCTCCGGCCTCACCTCCACCTTCTTGGCCACGATCTTGCCGCCGAGTTTCTCCACATAGGTTTGAAACTTAATGGGGTCTACGCTCCTTGCGGCGAAGAGCAACCTGAGGCCTCGGCTCGACATGTCGGCGGCCATCTTGGCGAGAAATCTCAGATAGAGGTTTGTAGAGGGCGCTATGAAGAGCGTACTCGACCCTGCGTCGAGCCCCCCTATGAGCTTGTCGATACAAGTGCCCGTGTGTATGGTCCCGGGGCCGCGGGTTTTAGAGGGCCTTATTTCGTCCAGGACCACTATGCCGACGCCTTCAATTATCTCGAAGGACTTGACAAAGCCCGCGGGTCTGCCCCTCTGTTTCTCCAAGTCCATATACCTCATGGCGACTCCCCTCTCAGACACCTTTCGAACCAAATGGACTATATTGTCGGCTATATAGTTCAAGGGCGCCACCCCCTCCTCCTCCGCTATTAGGACTATGTCGACTCCAGTGGGCCTGAGCGCCCTATAGACCACGTTGGTCAGATGGCTCCTCACGTCGAGACCTTGGAGCTGGCTTATGGAGTCTATCACCAACACAGACGGCGCCTCTTCTGCCGTCATGGCCACTATGTAGTTGAATACGCTTTCGGAGTCGGCGAGGACGGCGTCCCACACATGCGCTCTGCCCAGATCGTAGCCCAAAGCCGCGGCGTTTTTGAGCAACGTCTCCTTGTCCTCGTAGAAAGACACCCAGAAGACCTTCTCGCCTCTCTTCAACCTCTCGGAGGCTAGAGACATGGCGAGCGTCGTCTTGCCGGTGCCCGGCTTGCCGTATATAAGAGTGACGCCCCTCAGCTCCACAAATCCATATAGACGGCACTTAATAACATTTATAACCGACTAGAGGCTCGATTTCAACAGTTTAACCACATGGGATTTGGAGTACCAAAGGTCCAGCGGCAACTTCAAGCGGCTCGCCATATGGGCTAGGGCCTCTGAGAGCTCGTCGAACTTCTCGGGGCGGCCTCTGAAGAGCGCCCTTATGTTCTCCCTCACGAACCACACCCCTACGGGAAGGTCGAAGCCGGGATATATCTCGCGCCAGAGGACTACCGCCGCCTGTCTCCTCATGGCCGCCAGAGCCTCGGCGGCCGCCAGCCTCGCCGCGTAGTAACAACCGCCTATCGACGGGTAGTCCGACCTGCCCCGGGGGCCCTCCCAGTCCACCTCCACCTCGGGCCTCTGGCCGAATAGGTTCCAAGTGGTGTTCGGCCACCAAGCCTCGCCCCATTCGTACATGAAGCCTCTAGGCGCCAGAAGGCCGACGAATGTGTTGCCCCTCACCTTCCTGACGTAGACGAGATAGCGGTCGACTAGAGGCATGCGTTTGACCTCCTCCAACAGGCGGTCGGATATGTGTTTGTCGACCGCCGTTATGCTCCAACGGGTCGGGACGAGCCTCCTCCTGGCCGGCAGGCCCAGGGCGCCTACGCTCAAAATTCTGGCTATCCTATGTACGTCCACGCCGGACTTGTACAGGTCCCACACAGCCTCGCCGGCCGGGTAGTCGCCGTCTGAATAGGCCCTCTCCACGGCCCTCTCCGGCGGGGGCAAGGAGCCCAGCCTCAGAGAGCGGAGGGGGGAGGCGGGGCCGAAGGGAGGGGCGTGTTCGTCTAGAACCGGCTCCGGCCTCAGCGGCCTTTTGAGCTCCAACTCGGCCTCGGCCGGCCTCGGCGACAGCGCCATGATCTGTACGTCCTCCAGCAACCTCCCCGGCCTCCCCGCCGAATCCACATCGGCCTCGAAGGACCCCCTTGCGAGTATCAGCCTAGACGCGAGGAACTCCTCTAGGTCCATTTCGAGCCAGGCCTTGGGGTCCTCCAGCCGGGACGTATCGCCCTCTACCGGCGGGACCGAGGGGTAGACCCTCACCTTGGGCCAGCCGAAACGCCCCACGAAGACGCTGGGCGGGGAGGAGCCCGAGATGGAAGTCCTCCCGGCGACTGCGTCGGAGTACGACTTGACTTTGGCTTTGACCATGACGGGGCAGTAGGATAGGCCGCAGAGCATCTTGGTCCCCCTACAGCGTATGCATAGCGCGGAGTTTATCTTCACGTCTCGCCCCGCGTGGAGTAAATATAAATATAGCGCGGAGCTGACGGAAATGTTATATAGGTCTTCGGTCCTCCCCATATGGACTGCGAGGGGTTCACGAGATAGAGCTCGAAATAGCTAGGCTCATAGAGAAGAGGCTCGCCTGCTCCTCCCCGCCCACCATCGGCGGAGATCTCGGCCAGTTTCTGGCTTCCCTCATATCGCGCAGGGCCAAGCCCCTCCTGGCCTATCTGGGCCCCGAGAAGTCCTTCACATGGGAGGCCGCGTCCACCTATATGCCAGACGCCAAGCTCGTCGCGGCTAGGACCATATCGGAGGTCTTCCAGCTGGTGGAGGACGGCTCGGCCGATCTGGGCGTAGTGCCCTTCATGAACTCCCTAGAGGGGCCTGTGGGGGAGACCGTGGACTCCCTTGCGATGCGTAGGGCCCACATAGCCGCCGTCTTGGAGATGAGGATTGTGCTCTGTTTCGCCAAGAAGGGGACGCCCAAAGTCGTCTATTCGCATCCGCACGCCATAGCGCAGGCCAGGCGTTTTGTGTCCTCTCTGGGCGCTCAGGTGGTCTACACGAACAGCACCGCCGAGGCTGTGAGGTCCTTCGAGTCCTGCCAGGACTGCGGCGTTTTGGCCTCGCCGAAGGCCCTCCAAGGCGTCGAGGCCCAATGCGGAGTGGAGGACGCGGAGAGCTATACCCGCTTCGCCGTGTTGACCAGATCCGAGCCATCCAGGGGGAGATACGCCTCCTTGATATTCGCAGTGCCCAACGTGGCGGGCGCCTTGTACAAGGCGCTGGCGCCCATAGCCGACGCCGGCATCAATATGACCCTCATATATTCGCGCCCCACTAGGCTCTCGCCCTGGGACTACTTCTTCTTGGCCGAGTTGGAGATAGGCGACGGCTTGGCCGAGCTGATGGAGGCCCTGAGGCCTAGAACCACCCTATTGAAGGTGGTGGGGAGGTACGACGTAGTGAGGATCTAATCGATATCGAAAAGTTTATATATTTCCGATTTCGAAAACGATACATGTGGTGGAGAAAATGGTGGACGGGAGGGCCTTGGGGAGGGCCCTGGTGGGCGGCTCAATGGAGCTACGACGAATGGGTGGACTTCCACCTAAAGGCCGCCGTGTGGCAGATCAGAGGCCTGGCCCAATTCGTAAAGGAATATTCGGACAAATTGAGCCAGAAGGACAAAGAGGCGCTCGCCAGAGAGCTCGAAGACCTATTAAAGGCCCTTAGGTAACTCACATCTGGTGAGTTCGATTTTTATTTTTTTCTTGATAATCGGCGTACATGCAGAGGATTTGGGTCTACGCGATTGCGGCCGTGGCGGCGGCGCTGGTCGCCGCCTACGCGGCATATGCGGTAAATACGCAGAGCCAGACCGCCAACACGTTCGCCACAACGACCGTAACGACTGCCGCGCCCTGGTGGGACAGAGCCGCCCCTATATACGGGAGAGGTCCCGCAGCCCCTTGCCCCACAAATGTCGCGACCTACCCGCCTGCGGGGTGGGGGCGAGCCGGCTGGCGGGCCGGCGGCAACATATCTGCCTATCCGCCGACCGCCAAGAACATAACGATATCCATGACGTCCAGCCAAGCATCGCTCCAGTTGAGGCTGGTGGGGATAGTCAGAGGGCCTAGCGCCTTCGCCGAGGTCGTAGCGGGTAGCGGCTCAATAGAGGCGGGCGGCCGGACCTACGACGTGGTCAGCGCCTACGGCGTGGCTGGCGGCGACTATTTCGCCTTGAGGATATACGCCGGCAATGCCCTCATAGTTGTGTCGTATCTCGACGGCGTATATAGGATGGCGGTGCAACAGCTCGGCTCGACCCAAATTACGATATATTACGGCAACGCCACAGTTCAAATAAACTAGACCTTTTTTCGCCGTGTTCTTAATCCCCAATCTGGTCCTAATTTCGGTATCCGTCTATATTATAGCCAGGAGCATACAAGCCTATCGAGCCTTTAGGGAGGCCAGGCTGGGCCTCTTCGCGGTGGGCCAGTTGGTCTTCGCCTTCTCCCTACTGATTGAGGGGCTGGCGGGGGCTGTCGCCGTGCCGAGGCTCTTGAGGCCTCTAGAGCCCATATTCCTCATGTCCTATCAAATAATGGCGGCGGGCCTCTTGTTGGTGGCCATATCCGTGACGCCGGCGGGCCTCTTCGCGGTCTTCGTCCCGATTAGAATAGGCCTATTTGTGGCCATAAACGCGGCCCTCTCGGCCTATATAGGCGCAGTTCTGCTCTACCGATTCGCCGAGCGGCGGTCCAACCCGTGGCCGGCTGTGGCATATCTCTTGTTCTCGGCCAGCCTGGCCCTCATGCATATATACGGCCTCGCCCTGCTGTTGAGAGTGCTGGCCGCAGTCTTCCTCGCGGTCGGCGTCACGTATGCCGAAACGGAAAAGAAGTAAGATCGAGATAATTGCCGACGTGCTGACGGCGCTGGAGACCAGATGTTCCAACCCCACGAGGCTCGCCGCAGAGGCCAACATGGCCTACGACAGGCTGGCTAAACTCCTCGAGGAGCTAGAGGCCAGAGGGCTCGTCAAGAGGGACGGGGAGGTCTGTATCACCAAGGAGGGGGCCAAGTTCCTGGAGGAATATAGGAGGTGGAGGGGCTTCCTAGAGGCCTTCGGGCTTTAGGCCCAAAAGCGACCTGGCCTGCTCCACGACGCTTAGGGCCAGCTTCTCGCCGAAGCCCGGCAGGCGGGCTATATCTGAAGGCCTCGCCTTGGCTATATCGGCCACTGTCCTATACCCGGCGTTGTAGAGAGTCCTGGCCCTGACCCTCCCGACCCCCCTCAGATTCAAGACGAGCCCCAACAGCTCCTCCCTCACCCCGTACACCACCCTATAGGTCGCCTTCAAGACGCCCTCCGCCCTCTGGGGCAGACCCACCGCAGACGCCAATTTGGCCGCCGCCGTGCCCAGCCACTCGAAGAGGTCGGCGTAGACCCTAATGTCGCCGGGCCCTACGCCGTACTTCTCGTACAGCTTGTCTTCAGGGGCCTCGTTGGCCCATTCCCACAACATCTGGACGGTCTTCACGACCTCTCTGAACTCTTCGTCCTCCTCGTCTAGGAGGAGGTCCGGGAAGGCCTTCGTTATCTCGGCCGCCACCCTCTTGTCGAAACGGCCGCGCCATATCTTGGGCACCTCCGGCGATCTCGCCACGATATAGATATATACTATCGGCGAGTCGACCCTCATGGCCTTCATGAGGTCTATATATGTCGCCGCGGTTTCGGGATCCACATACAGCCTAGACACCAGCCTCCCCAACGGCGTCGCGTAGTAGGCGTCTCCGGCCTTCTCCAAAAAGCCCCAGGCGGCCAGCTGGTCCAACGCCCGCTCGGCCTTATTTCTGGCTATGGACATAGCCGCGGGGCCCAACTGGGCGTAGGCGAGAGTCGAGGAGAGGTAGTCCAGCACCTCGTCGAGCGTGTTGGCGTATCCGCTCCCCACGACGCCGAGGAGGTGGGACCTCAAATTGACGTCGGTGAAGAGCTGGGACCTTATGGGCTCCGTCGGCCCTCCTATGTATCTATCCATGATGTATTCGGCCTCCTTCTCGCTGTGGGCGACCGCCACAGCCTCGCCGTATGGGTCCAGCCCGGGCCTGCCGGCCCTTCCGGCCATCTGTCTGTACTCCATGACTGGAATCTCCTCCATGCCCAGAAGGGGGTCGTACCTCCTCACCTCCGTTATCACTACTCTCCGCGCCGGGAGGTTCACGCCGGCGGCAAGCGTCGTGGTCGACACGACGGCCTTGACGACGCCCCTCCTGAAGCCCTCCTCCACTATCCTCCTGAGCTCTAGCTCGAGCCCCGCGTTGTGGAACGCCACGCCTCTCGCCACGACCTCTGCGAGCTCGCGGCCGATTATCCTACTGGTCGCCTCCTCCTCTACGCGCCTTGCGAGCTCCGCCGCCTCGGACGGGTCTATCAGCTCCTCCCCGCTGGCGGCTATGGCCTCGGCTATCCTCCTGGCCGTGGCCACGGTGGCGGACCTACTATTGACGAAGACCAACGCCTGCCCCCCGCCCCCAATCGCGTCGAGGGCCAAGGACACCTCGGGCTCGGCGGATCGGGGGGCGTCGACCGACTTGACTGAACCGTCTACATATTTTATCCTGCCCTCTACATATACGCCCTCCCTCAAGGGCACGGGCCTCCAGTCCGACTTGACCAACTTCGCCCCCAGCCATCTGGCCAGGACTTCGGGGTTTCCCACAGTCGCGCTGAGGGCCAATATCTGGGCCTTGAGGCCTAGGTACTTCATCTTGGCCGCTATGGACTCCAGGACGGGCCCCCTCTTGGGGTCCCCCACGTAGTGTATCTCGTCGAGGACCACCAGCCCCACTTTATTGAGCCAACTGGGCCTATGCCTCAATAGGCTGTCCAACTTCTCGTAGGTGGTCACAACCACGTCGTATTTATGTAGCCAAGCGTCGTCCGAGTCGTATTCCCCAGTAGACACGGCCACGTCGACGAGCCCCTCGTAGTAGGAGAAATGGAGCTGTTTCTCGTAGGCGAGGGCCTTGAGGGGCACTGTGAACACGGCCATCCGGCCCTCCAGCGCGGTCTTGACGGCGGCGATTTCGGCCAAGAGGGTCTTGCCGGAGGCCGTGGCCGTAGTCATCAAGACGTTCGCCCCCTCGAGGACGCCGGCCCTCACTGCCGCCTCCTGGGGCGGATACAACTTCTCTATCCCCCTCCTCCTCAACACCTCCCTCAGCCCTCCAGGTATGGGCAACGACGAGACGTCCACAAAAGGGGCTTGAGGTGGCGATAAAAAGAGTTCGCCCTAGGTCCCCCTCAAGGCCAGTCGGTACTCGTAGGCGGCGGCCAGAAGGCCCAAGAGCTCCCTCCACCTAAAGGCCCCACCTACTAGAAACTTGGAGACCGTCTCGCCGTCGGTCCACACGCCCG
>JBEULO010000066.1:0-4136 GCA_041287225.1 Thermoproteus sp. | reverse complement strand
CCATCTGCCTCTAGGCACCGACGCCCTCATGGCCCTCTACGTGGCGGAAAGGGCGGCCGAGGAGGCGGGGGTCCTCCTGCTCCCGCCGGTTTGGTATGGAACCACCTACGTATTGGATAGGTTCCCCGGCACCATCTCCATATCGGCCGAGACTCTCTACAAGCTATATAGGGATATATTCATCGAGGCGGCCCGCAACGGCGTCGAGTACCTAGTGGTCGTGAACGGACATGGCGGCAATATAGACGCCTTGAGGGCCGCCGCTAAGGACGTCGCGAGGAGTTCCGACTTGACGATAATAGTCGTCAACTGGTGGATAGATCTCGCCAAGGAAGCCAGGAGGGAGGTGTTGGAGACCCCGGAGGGACATGCGGCTGAGGACGAAACCAGCGAAGTCATGGCGGCATATCCCCATTTGGTCAAATACGTGCCGAAAGACGCAGACGAGTGGCGCGAGCTCAAATATTCGGTATACGGGAAGAAGGCGTACCGCTTCGTCTACAATAAAGCCGTCCAGGGATATCCCTCCAAGGCCTCTAGAGAAAAAGGCGAGGCCATATTAAAAGCCGCCGTAGAGGAGCTAAAGGCCCTTATAGAGGACCTCAAGAGGGACCGACTGCCCATCGCCTAGACGGCGCCGAATAATCCGACCTGCTTAAGCTTAGTGTTAAAAACTATAACTGTTATTACCTATATGGCGTCTACGCGTATAATAATTGCGGCGATAGTGGTAGTCGTAGTGATAATCGCGGCAGTGGCCCTATTAGTCCAAAGGTCCGGCCCGCAGACCGCCACACAGACAAGCGCCCCGCAGACCGCCACTTCAACCCAACAACTAAGCGGGTCTCTAACCGTCTTGGTGCCCACAGGCGACCCCACGCTTATGCCCTACATCAAACTCGCCGCCAACGAGTTCATGAAGCAATATCCGGGCGTTAAGATAACCATAGAGCCCGTGCCCTTCGGCCAGATGGTCCAGACTGCCCTTACGGCCTTACAGAACAAGAACCCGGACCCCGCCCTCATAATATTCTACCCGTCGCAAGCCTCCACTCTACGCCCCTACCTCATGGATCTGACCCCCTACTTCAACAACGGGCTTTTCAACAAGTCCGACATACCCGCCAGCGCCCTTATTTCGGTCATGATGATCTCTAAAAACGGGACTGTCACTAAGATCTTCGGCGTGCCGTTCCAAATGGTCTTCGGATACGTCTTGGTCTACCGCAAATCTATATTCAACAACGCGACGTTGCAAGCCGAGTTCAAAAAGGAGTACGGCTTCGAATTAAACCCGCTCACCTGGTCCTCTTGGGACCAGCTCATCGACGCGGCGCAGTTCCTACAGTCTCAACATGTGGCCAAATACGCCTTGTTGTTCCCAGACGGGCTACAACAAGCCATATTCAACGGCTTCATCACGGTCTTCTACACCTACGCCCTAAACGATTCATGCGTCGGCATCCCGGCCGACGTGGCCAAAGGCGCGGTGCCCACAGTGGGCTATTGGGCTTATTTCAGATACACCCCAAGCGGCGCCGTAAACATAACGGTGGGATGCCCCTCGTTCCTAGAGGCCTTGAGGACCTATAAACGCCTAGTTCAATTCCAGCCGCCGATTACGGTACAGGCCATGGAGTACGACCAGCTGAGGGATCTGTTCCTCACTGGCGATTACGCCATGGTCGCCGCCTGGACCAGCTTCATACCTATATACAACAACGCCTCAGTCTCTAAGGTCGCCGGAGATATAGCCATAGCGCCCCTCCCCGGCGGCAAGAACCCATACGGGACCGGCCTCGCCCCCACGTTTATAGGCATAAACCCATACGCCCAGAACCCAGACCTAGCGGCTAAATTCATAGCGTTCTTGATATCGCCGCAGATGTACAAACTGGGCGCTGAGCAAGTGGGCTTCGTCCCCGCCACTATAAGCGGGCTCAAAGCGGCCTCGCAAGTCCCCTCCATGAGCTGGCTGTCGCCCTTTGTGCCTCTGCTCAAAGCTGGCGCCAATATAACCGATATACAACGTCTGACTTTAGTCAATAGAGTCACGAACTTCTTCACCGACTTGAGGCCCTACTTCATAAACCAAGTGGCCAGCTACCTAGAGGGCAAACAAGACGCCGTGACCACACAAATGAATATATACAGGACCTGGCTGAATATAATGAAGCTTTCATGAAGGACAAACAAATCCTTTTTTTGGCCCTCCCCTCTCTAGTCTACCTCTCCGTTTTGACTCTCTACCCCATAGCGAGCAATCTAGTTCTGAGCTTCTACGAGCGGACCTACGAAGGCACGTTGAAGTGGGTCGGCCTCGGCAACTACATATGGCTGTTCCAGAAGGACCCCTACGGCCCCCTCATAGTGGCCAACACTATAGCGTACTCTCTGGCGACGCCCGCCATATCCATAGCTCTGGCCCTTCCGGTGGCGCTAGCCCTCAAGAGGCTCGGCGGCAAGTGGCTACTCCCAATTATGGTGCCCGCCTTCATACCTCCAGTGACTGCCGCTATGGCGTGGTACCTCATGTTGAATCCCCTCTACGGCCTCGGCTACTACTTAATGAAGTGGGGCCTAATACACGCAAACCCAATCTCCTCGATATGGGCCATAGTGTTGATAGACGTATGGAGGGCGTTCCCCACCGCCGTGCTCGTCATATATTCGGGCCTCAAGGCGATACCTAAAGCAGTAGAGGAGGCGGCTCTGGCCGACGGCTTGGCGGGCCCCAGGAAGTTCTTGGCGGTAGATCTGCCGCTCGTCTCGCCTCAAATACTGACGGCGTTTATACTGACGGCGCTCACAGGCTTCTTCACCTTCGACCCCATATATATCGGCACAGCCCAAGTGGGCCCTAGGATATTAGACAACTTGGCCTATTACAGCTACGAGGCGTTCACGTCGGGCGAATTCGGCTACTCGGCGATGTTGATCGTCTTAATGACGGCGATAGGCACCGCCTTGTCGCTGGCCTATATGAGGGCCCTATCGGCGCACACCTTCATAAAGATGCCGTTGCCCTCTTGGATGCCCAGGAGGGAGGTGCCCAGGGCGGTACACGCGCTCGTCTTGGCGTTGACGTTGATATTCGTGGCTGTGCCCTTCGCCTGGCTCTTGTTGATCTCCGTAAAGCCGCCTAGCGAGATCATACAGGTGCCGCCCGCCATATTGCCTTCGAGGCTCGCCCTCGACAACTATCTACAAGTATTCACAAACGGCCTCCCGTTCTTGTTGATGAGCCTCTACGTCTCGGCAATAAATTCTATCGCGACTATACTCCTCGCGGCCGCCACGGCATATCAAATGAGGGTGCACAACTTCGGGGGCGGGAAGCTGGTGGCATATATATTGTACCTCATGTCGACGCCAACTCTGATCTACATAGTGCCTCTATATTTGATGTTGAGAGACATCGGCGTGTTGGACACCCTATGGGCTTTAGTTCTGACCTACCCCATAATGACGCTCCCCTACGGCATATGGATCCTCTACAACTATTACTCTAACTTCAATAAACAGATAGAAGAGGCGGCTCTGGCTGACGGCATGAATAGGCTGAAGGCATTCGCCAGAGTCGTACTGCCGTTGAGTAGAAACGGCATGAGCGTGGCGGGACTCTACGCCTTCCTCTTCTCGTGGGGAGCGTTGGTGTTCCCCCTGGCCTTCACATCGACCCCCTACAACCTCAACAACCCTCTAGGCCTCAGCGGGGCCCAGACCTTCTCTATATATATAGGCATGTTGATGAGCCCGGTGACTATGAGCTACGGCGGTGTCGCCGCCGCCGGCATTGTGAGCATATTGCCGCCGCTGATCTACCTGATAGCGGTAAGGCGCAACCTTGAAAAGATATGGGGGGCTGAATAGCCATGTTGACGCTCAAAGGCGTCAAGAAGTCCTTTAGAGGCTTTACCCTATCCGTCGAGGAGCTCGTCATACCCGACAAGAGCTACGTCGTGATCCTAGGCCCCTCGGGCTCCGGGAAGACCACTCTACTCCGCATAATAGCGGGGCTCGAGAGGCCAGACGAAGGCTCTATATATCTAGACGACAGGGAGATAACGCGCCTCCCGATCTGGGAGAGAGATATAGGCATTGTGTTCCAGAACTACGCCCTCTACCCCCATCTG
>JBEULO010000065.1:0-4171 GCA_041287225.1 Thermoproteus sp. | reverse complement strand
AAAGGGGCCACCCCTTAATGAAGTTGTGCGTTATAATAGCTGCACCTCTACGTCTATGGGATCGCCGTCGTTCAGCCTCAAGACGTCTCTAAGCCTCACCGGCGCTATTAGCTCCACCACCTCAGGCCCGTGGTGGGTGCGTTCTATCACCAAGAGGGCGCAGTCGACCCCCCTAGTTTTGCACCTAAAGGCCTTTACGCTCCCGTATGTCCTCAAGCCGTCCGAAAATCCCTTTAGGAGGATGCCGGGGAGGGCCTCGAGATACCTCCTATAGATGAGGCTGTCCGGAGTCAAGACCACGTTGAGCGTCCCCGGATACGGCGTGAAGCCCAACTTCTCCTCTATTTGTCTCCTATAGCCCTCGAGGGAGACATAGAAGGCGCCTTCGCCCAGCCCTCTGGCCACATAGCCCTCTAGGCGTATTGCAGACATGCCGAAATACCTCATCAAGTCCCTCAAGGCGCGCCTCAAGACCTCGCGGCCCGCCTCGCTGATCTTGAGATAGGGCTCGTCCTCCACGTAGCCCAGCTCTCTGAGCCTCCTCAGCGCCTTATGGAGGCCTTGTCTCGATATACCTAAAGCCTTGGCCGCCTCCGACGGCGTCATCCCCTCTACAGAGGCCAGGAGGACCAAATAGCCGACGACTATAGGCCTCTGCCCGTCCATATCCTAACCAATGTGGCCCAAGCCAAGTCGTTCACAACCTCGGCCCTATTTACCGCCTCGGCCAGGCTGGAGCCCACCGCCACGACGCCGTGGCCTTTCATCACCGCCACGTTGGCCTTAGTTAAAGCCTCGGCGACTGCGCGGGCCAGCTCCCAAGTGCCCGGCTTCAACCGGTCCACTACGGCTATGCCGCCCCCCAGATAGGACTCGCTCTCCAGCAAGAGGTCCGCCTCTATGGCCTCGGCCAACATCGTGGGGACCACCGCGTGGGTGTGGACGACCGCCGCCACGTCGGACCTCTTCCTATATATGGCCACGTGCATACGCCATTCGGAAGAGGGGGCCCTCTCCCCCCTCACCACACGCCCCTCCAGATCGATATAGACCAGATCGGAAGGCCTCAATAGGGGCTTCGGTATTGAGGTCGGCGTGATGACTATATACTCGCCGACCCTCGCGCTTATATTTCCGCTAAGCAGAGTGGTCTGGCCTCTAAGGTAGAGGAATTTATAGTACTCGACGATCTCCTCCTCTATCACGTCGGCATCGGGCCGAGGCCTATTTTGCGCCTATATTCACTATAGGCCTCCAACACCTTTTCGTGCCACCTATCCAGCCCCTCTGGCGATTTGGGGTAATCTAGATATAAATCGCCGATCCTCTTGGCGTACTGCATGGCGTTATAGAGCTTCATGAGGAGGCCAGGCCTAGTGGCGAACTGCAACGCTATCTTCATTTTGTCCACTACGGACAACGTGACGCCGTGGGAGGATATATTGAGTACGTCCTCTTCGGTCAGCAACCTCCTCGAGAGGCCGAAGTTGAGGTCGTCGTTGTCGAGAGTCTGGAGCATAAGCCTTATCACGTCCAGCTGGGCCTGCCTATAGCCCCATTCGTTCATGTAGTCCACGTTGTAGGGCCAGAGCGTATTTACGTCGAACTTGCCGGCGGAGAAGGCCCTCTCGACGGCCTTGGCGGCCAGCTCGCCGGTCAGCAAGGCCTGGCCTATCCCGCCGCCGTGTAGCGGATTGACGGCCGCCGCGGCGTCGCCTACAGCCAATATGCCGTTGCCCACTAGGGACTTCAAGGGCCTCCTTGTGGGTATGAAGCCGCCTCCCATATGGATCTTCTCTTTTATCTTGTAGCGGGGCTCTAGGTACTTCTTGTAGTTGGCGTTGGGGTTTATCTTAAGGATGCCCCATATGCCCAAGCCGACGTTGACGAAGTTTGAAGAGTACGGGAAGGCCCACCAATATCCTCCTGGAGATATTGTTTGGTCTAAATATATCTTTATATAGTTGGGGTTCTCTATGGCGTCCTCTATGTAGAAGACCTCCCTATATGCGTGCGATACGTCTTCGGGGTGGAGCCTCTCGGATATGGGCCAAGTGTCGGGGAGCTTCGTCCTAATCACGCCGACGGAGCCGGACGCGTCCACCACCACCTTGGCTCTGAACTCCTTGTGGACGCCCTGCCTGTTGTCGGTGGCCTTCACGCCGACTACATAGCCGCCCTCCAATATGGGGGCTACTGCCGTATGGCCCTCGTAGAAGACGGCGCCCGCATTTACCGCCTCTCTAACTAGCCACTTGCCCCAATTGAAGCGGTCCAACATATATCCCTCCCCTGCTATCAGATATCGGGTCTTCATGTCGGGGCTGAACAGCTCAACTCCCCTTATGTCGTTGACGAATATCTTGGGGTTTGGAGCGAGGAATCTGGACATCCTATCGACGTGGTGTTTGCCCAAGGCGTCGCCGCACGTCTTGACGCCTACCTTCTCGCCGCTTTTAGAGTCCATGAAGGCCACCTTGAAGCCCCTTTTGGCGAGGTTGTATGCAGTATAAGCGCCGGCGGTACCGGCGCCTACCACCACCACGTCGTACAATTCCGACATGCCCCCACACCGCCTTCTCCTTTTAAGCCTTTCTATGCGGGGTCGGGGGGGGGGAATACCAAGATTCAATATTAATAACGGGGCTCTATACCTCATGACGAGCCCTAAAGTCAAAGGCGCCGCTAAGGAGAGAAACTTGGCCAACTTGTTATGGGAGAAGGGATGTGCGGTGTTGAGGGGCTGTTCTTCAGGCGGCGGCGCGAGGAGGCGCTTCGTCCCCGACATAGTGGCCATATGTGCCGGGAGGGTGTTGGTGATGGAGTTGAAATACAGAGCCAAGAGGACGGCCATCAGAGTGGAGAGGGAGAAGATAGAGGGGCTTTTGGACTTCGCCGCCAGGTCGGGCGGTAAGGCCTACGTCTTGGCCAAATTCGGGAGGGGGCCGTGGAAGGTGTTCGAAGTCGTCGAGCCGGGCGATTTCTCCATAAACGGCGAGCTTTACGACAGAGCGCCCGAGCTCGACCACCTGCTGGCCTCCCTCTTCAACAAACAATTAATATAGGGAGCTTTAGAGACGTGGACGAGGCAGTAAATGCCCTACTGGAGTTGATAAAGGCGAGGGCCAAAGAGCCTTTGAAGTACGCAAAGGCGATTTACGACCCCAAAGAGAAGACGTACCGCATAAAGATAGTCCTCTTGAAGCCCATGCCCTTTTCGGCTCTGAGGGAAATCGTAAACGTTGCGGAGTCCAGAGGGTTTCAGGTGTATATATACGCCCCGCATGCGAGAGCCATCAGGCTGGACTTAAAACGGGGGTAAAGGATTTATAGGACAGACCTAAAGGCGTCATGCAGATAAAATGGTTCGGACATTCCTTCTTCCTAATAGAGGCGGGGTCCCTAAAGATACTAATAGATCCGTGGGTCACCAACCCCATGTCGCCAGCCGCAGTAGACGAAGTGGCGAGGCTGGGGCCTAAATATATACTGGTCACCCACGACCACTTGGACCATCTGGGCGAGTCCATAGATCTGGCCAAAAAGTCCGGCGCGCCTATAGTGGGGACTTTCGAGCTCTCCCTAGAGGTCGCCGAGAAGGGAGTCCCCGAGGCGCAGACGATAGGCATGAATATAGGCGGCACCACCAAGCTGGGCGACGGCGTGGAGGTCTATATGACCCCCGCGCTACATACAGCCAATAGAGGCGCCCCCACAGGCTTCGTGATATCTACGCCGGAGGGGAATATATATCACGCAGGAGATACGGGAGTGTTCGGGGACATGGAGCTGATAGGCAAGATGTTCGATATAGACGTAGCTCTGCTCCCCATAGGCGGCTTCTACACCATGGGGCCCCGCGAGGCGGCTTGGGCGGTCCAGCTCCTTAGGCCCAAGGCGGTGGTGCCCATGCACTACAACACGTTTCCCGTAATCAAACAAGACCCCGAGGACTTCAAGTCGCGCGTAGAGGCGGTATCCAACGTCAAGGTCTACGTAATGAAGCCAGGGGAGATCTTAAAGGCTCCGTAGATAGCCGCATTTCGGCTCCAAAAAACAGGACTATATTACCTCGGCGACGTACGCGCTCTACACGGCCTGTAAGGCTTATATTATCGAGAGGCCATTGGGCACATGCAGTTGGCCCAGACCCTAGAGAGGCCTTTGCCGA
>JBEULO010000064.1:0-4194 GCA_041287225.1 Thermoproteus sp. | reverse complement strand
ATCCGCCTAGTAGGTTCTTGAAGTACGTAGCGACTTCCGGCGATAGGGCTACGCCGTAGGCGGGGTCGTTCCAGGCCCATATGCCTATGTACTCCGGCCCCGCCGACGCCAACTGCGGCAGGACTTGGCTGTAGAATGTTATTGTGGCCGAGCAGTTGCGGCGTTCTACTGGCCTCTGCCAGTTCCAGGGCTGTATGTAGCCCTGTGCGTCGCATATCCTGAACCCCACCTCGCCGACCATTACGGGGAGCCCCGACGCCTTGAGCGCCTTCAAGTTGGCCAGGAAGTACTGAGGCACTTGGAGGACGCCGTTGGAGTAGACGTAGTCGTATATGTCCTCGCCCACTAGGTCCAGCCCGGCCTGTGCGGCCAGGTCCAATATGTCCCTAGGGGACTCCGAGGAGGTCCCGTAGTAGAATAGCCGCGCGGCGGGGAACATGGATTTCAACTCCCTATAGGCCTCTGCGAGCTCCGACCTGCAGGCGGCGTCTGCCACACATGCGGTCATCTCGCTGAAGCCCATATAGGCCCCCGAGCCGTCGCCCAGATAGGCCTTCAACGCGTTTAGGTAGTCCGAGGCGTAGGAGAGGTCTATTTGTTTCAAATTGCCCCGCCAGTCCGGCGCGGCGCAGAACAAATTCACGAAGAGCTCCCCGCCTCTATACTGTCCTATCAACGCGAGGGAGGTCTTGAACTGCGTCCAGTCCGCCGAAGCTCCCGGCGTGCAGGGGATGACCACTACTATCCCGGGCGTCGAGCAGTAGGGGGGCCGCGAGTCCGTTCTGCCCCAGGGGACTATCCAGAATATAGCCCTGTAGGGCATGGCCCTACAGGACAGAGGCGCCGAGAACTGCGCCTGTTGGACCCCGTCGAGGTAGATCGCCACCTCGGAGCCGGGCTCCACGCCCTCTACGGTCAACGTATATACGGCAGAGCCGCCGGGGCCTATGGGGGCTGTGGGGGACCAAGAGGCCTCCGCCCCGACCCCCGAGACCGCAACGTCCAGCCACCTCACGTCGAGGGGGTAGGCCCATCCGTTTAAAATTTCCACCTGGGCCTCGAGGGTCGTGCCGTTGAGGCTCGTCGAGAGTATAGTCACGTTTAGAGCCGGCGGCCCTATTACGTATTGCGCCTCGGACCCGAGGGCGCCGACCGTCACGACGTGGGCGTAGCCTACGGCGTATCGGCTTATAGACGCATAGACGCGGACCTCCACAGTCGCGGTCGCATTGGGCTCCACTACTGTCTCGTTGAGGCCCGCCGCGACTTCGGCCCCGTCGAGGTATATGCTGAGCACGTCTGGGGTCAGATAGAGCGGAGCGTCGCCGAGGTTTTCGACGGATAGGGTCAAGTTGTCTATCTCCAAGCCTGCCGCGTCGGCGCGGGCGCCTACCCCCAAGACCTCGAAGGCCGGGCGCGGCCCCTCGACCGACACAGAGCCGCTCCACACCTCCCGCCCTCTGTAGTACGCAACTACCGTATAGACCTCCCGGGCCAAATTCGCATATGGCCTGTAGGACAGCCGTAGATATGCCACGCCTCCAGTCGCGTTGTATGTCGAGACCTCCGCCCCGCCTCTAAACAGCTTAAAGTAGATTGGCCGCGCGTCGGACTTAAAGGCGACTTCTAGAGTTGGGTAGCCTCCTACGTCCACGACCCTCATGCCCTCCACCTCGAAGGATATGGCGGCGGCCGACGACGTCGTAGTCGTAATCGCGGCGGTCGTCGTGGCGGCCGTTGCCGCTCCGCCCGAAGTGCTTGCCGCCGGCTGTGTAGTCGATACGCCCGTCTGCGGGGCGGCGTTCTGTACGGACCAGAGCGCCACGAGCGCCCCTGCGACCAGCCCCACGGCGAGGGCGGCGAGGTAGGCGGATTTCATATATAGAAAACTACTAGACCGCTATATGTCTTTTTGGCGGCAGAGTTACTTAAATAACGCGTCTGTCTCCATGTGGAGGTCTCGCCCTTCGATTGGCGGTACGGGACGCAGGAAGTCAGGTCGATCTTCGCCCCGCGGTCCTTCGTGGAGGCTTATCTAGAGGTCGAGAGGGCCCTCGTGTGCGCTCTGGAGGAGCTGGGCGTGGCGGAGCGGGGGTGTTGCGAGGCCGTCGGGAGGGCCCGCGTGGAGCCCGAGGAGGTCTACGAGCTGGAGCGGAAGACGGGCCACGACATATTCAGCCTGGTCGCCCTGTTGGAGGAGCGGAGCGGCTGCCGTTTTGTCCACTACGGCGCGACCTCCAACGACGTTATAGACACGACGTGGGCTCTGCTCACCAGGAGGGCCATCGGCGTGGTTAAACGGAAGGCGCGCGAGATCGGCGAGATCTTGGCGCAACTGGCCAGGAGGTATAGGGGGCTGGAGATGGTCGGGAGGACCCACGGCCAGTGGGCCGAGCCCATAACTCTCGGCTTTAAGTTCGCCAACTACTACTACGAGCTCCATATAGCCTGCCGCCAGCTGTCCCTCGCCGAGGACCTCATGAGGGCGAAGATCGGCGGGGCTGTGGGCACCATGGCCTCTTGGGGCGAGCTGGGGCCCTCCTTGAGGGAGCTGGTCGCCAAGAGGCTGGGCCTGCCCTACCACCCCATATCCACGCAGGTGGCGCCCCGCGAGGCCTTCGCGGTCTTGGCCTCGGCGCTCGCCGTATTGGCCTCGGTGTTCGAGAGGCTCGCCGTGGAGGTCAGAGAGCTGTCCCGCCCCGAGATCGGAGAGGTGGTAGAGCGCGGCGGGGGGTCCAGCGCCATGCCCCACAAGGCCAACCCCACGACCTCTGAGCGCATTGTGAGCCTCGCCAGATACGTCCGGGCTCTTGTCAACGTGGCTCTGGACAACGTGGCGCTTTGGCACGAACGGGACCTCACGAATTCGGCCAACGAGAGGGTGTGGATACCCGAGGCCTTTCTGGCCGTAGATGAGATCCTCGAAGGCGCCAAGAAGGTCCTCCAGACGGCCCATATAGACGAGGCGAGGATACGGGAGAACTTGGAACGGGCCCTGCCCTATATGCTCACGGAGTTCCACATGAACGAGATGATCAGAGGGGGGGCCAGTAGGGCCGAGGCCTACAGGAAGGCGAAAGAGATAAGAGCCGTGACGGACGACTACAGGCGCTGGCCCGTCGAGAAGCTCATAGAGGACGCGTTGGGGCTGGGGCTCTGCGAATAGGCGGCTCGGCTATGTGCATCGAGGCCGTGAGGGCCCATACGGCCGAGGCGAGGAGGGCCGCCGAGAGGTTCGGAATACCTGTTAGAGACGACGCCGAGTTCGTCTTGGTCTACGGCACCGATAGGGACATCTTGGAGGCCTTGAGGAATAGGGACGAGGTGGTAGTGGGCATCTCGCCTAGAGGCGTAGACGCAGAGCTGGCCTTCGCCTCGGAGGACTTGTTCCCCATCGTGGCCGCCAGAGCCGAATGCGCCGTCATGAAGATACCGAGGCTACACGCCGAGGTCGGCGGGGTCCTCGTCAAGGCCGTCAACGAGGTGGCGGTGTTCCCCAGGAGGTCGGCGGCCTTGATGTCCTATAGGGTGGTGGTCGACGGGCTTCTGGCCTTCAGCGACGTGGCCGACGGCGTTTTGGTCTCGACGCCGCTGGGCTCCTCGGCCTATGCGAGGTCAGCAGGGGGCTCCGTAATAGACCCCGACGCCGAGGTCCTGGAGGTCGTGCCCGTCAACTCGACGGCGAGGAGGCCGCCCTACGTGGTGCCCCTCAAGAAGAGGATAGAGATACTGGACGTCAAGTCCAGATTCCTCCCGGAGCTCATCGCCGACGGCCGCATAAGGGCCCCTCTGGCCGAGGGGAAGGCCAAGATATGGGCCGGCTCTACCGCCCGCCTCTTGAGGCCCATAGCCGTTAGGAGCAACGCCGAGCCGACGCCGAGGCTTTCGCCCTCCATGAGGTACGTCTACAAGGTCCTAGAGGAGAGGGGGCCCCTCACGGCGCGGGCGCTGGCCGAACTGACGGGGCTCCCCCTCAGGACCGTCGAGTACGCCCTAAGCGCCTTGAGGAGGGCGGGCCTCGTGGAGGCCAAAAGGGCCGGCGGGCTGAGAGTGTACTCAATTAGGGGCGGCTAGTACTTCCTCCCCAATATGAAGTAGATGCCCTCCGCCTCGGCCGCCTTTTGTAGGTACTCCGCGACGTCGGCCGGCGCGAACTCCACGGCCAGCACTTTGAGGTAGGTCTTCTTGCCGGTG